>DYON01000047.1 GCA_020720525.1 Acetofilamentum sp. | reverse complement strand
AAAAGGCTAATGCTTTTTCTTTTTTACGCAAGGCTTGGTGCTCGGCCTGGAGACGGTCGAGGTGGGCTTTGCGTAGAGACGAGGAGAGAGAGCTGAAGGAAATCATGGGGCAAAGATAACATATATATTAAAATATAGAGATCTAATTTAAAATACGAGAAATTTAAAAATAGTTTATTTGTCAATCCTTCACACATACCCCCATCCTCTCTCCCAAAATTCTACCAACCAACCTCATCGTAATTAAAAACAATAATTGTCCATTATTTCTAATCCCAAAAATTCAATTCACTATCTTTGACCATTGTTTTTCAAATCCAATGATGCCCGATTATCTCAACCATATTTGCGTGTCGATTTCTGGTAAATCGCTCAAAGAGTGTTTGGAACAGCTTGGCAATGCTAGGCTAGCCGAACTTCGACTCGATTTGGTTTTGCTATCGCCCAACAAAATTTCCGTACTTACTAGCATGGGACAAAGTTGGATTGTTACTATACGACAACCATTTCTGAAACAGCCAGATGCCGAAAAATTGTTTTCTGCTGCACTGAACAATGCAACGCGCTACATCGATGTTGGATTCGATTTACTCAACAATAGAATTGCTTCAAATTGTATCAAAAAAGCACGAAATTCGCATGTAAAATTGATGCTTTCTTACCACAATTTCGAATCGACTCCTTCGTTCGAGGAACTTATGCGTGTTGGTTCCGTAATGTTGATGACCGGAGCCGATGCTATTAAAATTGCATGCATGGCCAACAGCGAAAGCGACAATATTGCAGTAATGAAATTGTACGACCATTTCGAAAACATCACTGCCTTTTGCATGGGCGAGCAAGGTCGCAACAGTCGCATTCACGCATTGAAAAATGGACTGAAATTGACGTATGTAAGTCCCAACAATAGTCAAACAACGGCTCCAGGGCAATATTCATTCTCCGAAATGTGCGTCTTGGCAGAAACAGCGTTTGAAAAGGAGGCAAAAAATGAATAAAACAGTTTTTCCATACAAAATGCATGGTACGGTGAAGGCTCCTGCTTCGAAAAGCTATTTGCAACGGGCTTTGGCAATTGCATCTTTGGCTCAAGGGGATTCTATTTTGAAAAATGGTAGCTTTTCATCCGATGTGGAAACTGTAATTGGTATAATTCAAACATTGGGCTCCAAAATAAAATTTAACAACAATTGGACAATTTCGCCTAACAAAAGAAAAGAGCTTAAAAATATCGTCCTCGATGCTGGTGAATCGGGCTTGGCATTGCGCATGTTCGCATCAATAGCTGCATTGTTCAATGGAAAAGTCAATATTACTGGACGAGGAACTTTGCTCAATCGACCTATAACGTCTATTGTTGAAGCCTTAAATAATGCTGGCATACAGGTTCTTGCAAACAATGGCAAACTTCCTCTTACAATAAATGGACCTTTTCAAAACAAAATAATTGCACTCGATGGCTCATTTAGTTCGCAAATTTTGACAGGCTTACTCATTGCAACTCCCTTGCTAAAAAACGATACAGAAATTGTTATAAACAATCTTGTGAGCAGACCTTATGTTGAAATGACAATTGATATAATGCGACAATTTGGTGCTATTGTTGAAAATGAACATTTTAAGCGATTTTATGTTCCAGGAAACCAGCATTACTTAGGTTGCGAATACGATGTAGAAGCCGATTGGAGTGCAGCAGCCAATTTTTTGGTAACAGCAGCAGCTTCGGGAAGCATTTCTGTTGTTGGGTTGAATCTCAATTCACTTCAAGCCGACAGGGCTGTTATGGAAGCATTGAAATTGTTTGGTGCCGAAATCGAAATCCAATCCAATTCGGTTGTTGTGAGCCAGCATCAGAATAACTCTTTTGAGTTTGATGCAACCAATTGTCCCGATTTATTTCCGCCACTTGTAGTGCTCGCGGCTGCAGCCAATGGCCGGTCGGTTATTTCAGGCACACATAGACTTATTCACAAAGAATCGAATCGGCTCGAAACACTGATTGATACTTTCGATGCGCTGGGATTGAAATTGGCATGCGAAAACGATAATCTTATTGTTTATGGCAATGGTTGCCTTAGCGGAGGAATTGTTGATAGCCACAACGACCATCGTATTGTTATGTGTGCTGCTTCTGCGGCAGTTTTGGCCGATTCCGCTATCGTTGTTCAAAATGCCGAGGCTGTTTCTAAGTCATATCCAAGCTTTTTCGACGATTTGAGTGCAACAATGGACTTTTTGTAGTTATGGTGTTAATATGTTATCTTTTCAAGAAATAAATTGTATATGAAACTGAATATCAGAATTTTAATCCACATGACTACCCGCTAACTCATACTTCCATAAAAAGAAAAATAAATCAGAAAAAAAGGAATTAAACTGTATTTTCAGGCTGATATTCCTACCTTTGCATCTAAATAGTTTGGTATGAAAATTCTTATCACCGGCTCGGGTGGAAGAGAGCATGCAATTGCTTGGCGCCTTGCTCGCGACATTGGTTCCGAAAATATTTTTGTTGCTCCAGGCAATGCCGGAACAATGCAGTGCGCTCAAAATATTAATTGTGGTTACAACGATTTTGAAGGTTTGGCAAAAAAAATTGAGGAGCTTGGAATCAACATGGTTTTGGTGGGTCCCGAAGAGCCTTTGGTGAATGGATTTATTGAATTTTTGAAAGCCGATGCTCGTTTCGAAAAGCTATTGATTGTTGGTCCAGGAAAACAGGGTGCCATGCTCGAAGGCAGTAAAGATTTTGCCAAGCAATTTATGAACAAATATGGCATTCCAACTGCTGCTCACCAAACATTCGAAGCCCACGAAGAAGAAAAAGCTGCCGAATTTATTCACTCCCTTAAAAGTCCATATGTACTTAAAGCCGATGGATTAGCAGCTGGAAAAGGAGTTGTGATTGCAGAAACCGAAGAAGAAGCTCTAAAGCATATTCACACAGTGTTTCACAATCACGTGTTTGGCGATGCTGGCAAAAAACTCGTCATTGAAGAATTTCTCGATGGTATTGAATTGTCGGTTTTTGCACTTACCGACGGAAAAAACTACGTATTACTTCCTTCCGCCAAAGATTACAAAAGAATTGGCGATGGCAATACTGGTCCAAATACCGGTGGAATGGGAACAGTGTCGCCAGTGCCTTTTGCCAACGATGAGTTTATGCGGAAAGTGGTTACGCGTATTGTTGAACCTACCATTGATGGAATAGCCGCCGAAAAAATGGATTATTGTGGTTTCGTTTTTATTGGAATCATGAATGTTAAAGGCGAACCTTATGTGATTGAATACAATGTGCGTCTTGGCGATCCCGAAACGCAGGTTTTAATGCCTCGAATTGGTGGTTCTTTCACTGAAATACTTGCAGCGGCCGCTTTAGGCAATTTGGAGAATAAAACAATTGAACTCGAAAAGTTCACAACATTGTCTATTGTCTTGGCCTCAAAAGGCTATCCGGGAACATACGAAAAGGGAATAGAAATTGAATTTGAAACAGAGCCCAACGATTTGGTTTTTCATGCAGGAACGGCAAAGGATGGGGATAAAATTGTTACCTCTGGAGGAAGAGTGCTGGCGGTTGTTGGAAAAGGCAATAGTATTGCCGAGGCAATGATTTGGGCATACGAAAACGCCGAAAGAATTAGATTTAAAGGGGCTTATTACCGCAACGATATTGGTTTCGACCTGATGAAATATGAAAACATTTAGTTCGGAAAACACCATCAACTCAGGTTTGAAATATCTTTTCATTGCATTTTGGATTGCGATGTCGGCTTATCTTATTTATCGCGAAACCAGCATTGCTGAAATTGAATTGCATCCATTTCTGAGTAGTATTATTCAGTCGCATCTTCAACTCTCGCTTACTGTTGTTGTAATTCTTCGTATTGTGTTTATCGTTGTTTCCACCTATTTGTCATATTTAATATCGGTATCGCATTTCGAAATTCCGCGCAAAGACTACACAATTGCAGTTTTATTACCAGTTCTTCATTTTTGTATCCCCGACTGGAACACGGGATTTGTTGTTTCGTTGTACTGGTTGGCGTTTATTGGAATGGTGTTTTTGCTTTTTCCCAACAATTTTTCTGCACCTCATTTTCGTCGAATTATGTCGGCGGCTTTGCTTGCCGGATTTTTTCTGCCCAATGGGCCCTTCGCTTTGCTGTTGTTTGCAGCCGGTATTATTATGTTGACTGTGTGGCAAAATATTTCGGTACGAACTGCATTGATTTGGCTTACAGGGTTTTTATTGCCTACGCTTTATTTGCTGTTCTATTATTTTCTGATTGGAAAAATGGATTTGATAACAGAAAACATCAGTGTTTTTTTCAATTTCGACCAAATTTCCCTTTTCAATTACAATGTGTTGCAGTATGCTATTGCTGTGGCCGTTTTTATTTTGATTGTTCCATTTCATTTGCGATTGACCGAGTATAAAATTATTGTTCGCCGTAGTTATTCTGCTTTTTTATTGTCAATAATTGTACTTATTCCTGCATTTTTTTATTCGGAAGCAACAACGATGCTTTTTTTGTCAATAATTGGCTTTGCAGCTGCATTTTATTGGAATAAAACGCTTTATTCTATTCGTAGAAAAGCAATTTTTGCCATTTGGATGATATTGCCCATTATCATCCCTATTTTGCTCATTTTGCTCGAAATGAAGATAGTTGTTTTACCTGCATTTTAAAGTATTGCACCATGTATCAACTTCTTTATAGATATTCCGATCACAAATACGAAGCTGGTTGCGACGAAGCTGGACGTGGTTGTTTAGCCGGGCCAGTGGTTGCTTCGGCGGTGATATTGCCCGAAGGATTTTTTCATCCGCTGCTCAACGATTCGAAGCAAATCAATGAGAAAAACCGTTTCTTACTCAAAGAAATCATCGAAAAAGAGGCGCTTGCTTGGGCTGTTGGCTTTGTTGATAACAACGAAATCGATTCAATCAACATTCTCAATGCATCCATCAAAGCCATGCATATTGCACTTGAAAAATTAACATTGAAACCCAACTACATTGTTGTTGATGGCAACCGTTTTAAGCCATTTGGGAAAACGCCACATACAACCATTGTGAAAGGCGACGGAAAATATATGAACATTGCTGCTGCTAGCATTTTGGCCAAAACTCATCGCGATTTATATATGCAGCAACTGCATTCCGAATTTCCGGTTTATGGATGGAATCGCAACAAAGGTTATCCAACACCAGCTCACCGCACAGCTATTGCTCAGTATGGAATATCGATTTATCATCGCCTAAGTTTTAGAATGAATGAACAAACAAGGCTAAAACTTTAATCGACTGATTATAAATAATATAGAAGTATTTGAGGGTTTCGACACAAAAACTAAACAATCAAACTGTTAGGCTCAGGCAGTACGTCTTGCACCATCAAGCGCTACATGACTTTATCAACATTATTGTTTTTTCGAATTAGCTACAAGTTGTATTAAAGAAAAAAGCCGCTTGCTACCAAGCGACTTTTGCTTTTTCTGTTTCCACACCACCACGTTGGAAGCTCTTAGATATCGGTTTTAGTTTATTTCTGTTATTCAACTGCCGAGAATTCGGAGTAAAACAGGTTTTTTGGTTTGGTTAATAAACAAGAACCGTTGTTGTTTTCTTGACGTAAAGATAGTATGTGCAAAGCTATTAGCAATTAATATAAATACCTGAATTTGCATGTAACAATTACGTAGAATAAATAGGCAAAAATACGTACCTTTTTAATATGCTATCGTTGAAGAAAGCTGTTTACCGATTGGGTTGCTTCCCGAGTAGCTTCGGCGAGGTTGTCGTTGACAATAACTTTGTCGAATTGCGAAGCAAATTGTAACTCGAAGCGGGCTCGATCGAGGCGTTTTTTTATTGATTCTTCGGTTTCGGTTTTTCTGTTTCTGAGACGTTGCTCGAGTTCTTCTACCGAAGGTGGTTCAATGAAAACAGAAATAGCTTTTTCTTTGAAATGATTTTTAAGATTTACTCCTCCTTTCACATCAACATCGAATACAATGGCGTGTCCCGAACTCCAAACTCGTTCTACTTCAGTTTTTAAAGTTCCATAAAATAAGCCTTCATATACTTCTTCCCATTCAACAAATTCGTTTCGTACAATTTTTCGTTTGAATTCTTCAATTGAAAAAAAATAGTAATCTACGCCGTCTTTTTCGTGTTCGCGTGCAGGTCGGCTGGTTGCAGAAATCGAAAAACCCAAGGGCAATCCTGCGTCGAGTAGCGCATGAACAATGGTGGTTTTGCCTGCCCCACTGGGTGCTGAAAAAATGACAGCTTTTTTCATAATTATAGAATATTGGCGAGTTGTTCCTTGATTTTTTCAAGCTCGTCTTTCATAACAACTATTCGTTTTTGGATCTCAAAAAAATTGCTTTTGTTGCCAAGAGTGTTTATTTCGCGTCCCATTTCTTGGGTGATGAAACCGAGCTTTTTGCCTGCTGGTTCGCCTTGGTCTTGCATAAGTGTTTCCCTAAAATAGGATATGTGCTTGCCCAAACGAACTTTCTCTTCCGAAATGTCGAGTTTGTCGAGATGATAAAAAAGTTCTTGCTCCAAACGCGACTGATCTACTGGAATATCGGGAAGCGATTCGGTTAGCTCTTTTTGCAAGCGTTCCTGCATCATTTGTTTTCGTTCTGGGTCGAGCAATTCAATCTCGGGTAGCAACGATTCAATTATGCTCAAGTGCAACAACAGGTCGTCGGCCAATGCTTTGCCTTCCGAAATTCTAAAATTGTCTGTTTCGATACAAGCTTTCCGTACGAGTTCAAAAAGATGGTTCCATTCTTCATCTTCTACAACAGATGTTCCGTAGCCAACAACTTCGGGCATACGAATTAGTATTTCGAGCCAGTTTGCGGGAGGTGCAAGATTCAGTGTTTTGCCCAATACCGACAATTCTTCGTGATATTTGGCTGCAAGAATTTGGTTTACCGAGGCATCGATATTGGACATGTCTTCGATGATGATATTGATGTCGATTTTTCCCCGTTGCAGAATTTTTGAAGCTATATCGCGAATTGAACTTTCGCGCTCTCGATAGCGAAAAGGGAGTTTTGCCGACAAATCAAGTTGCTTGTTGTTGAGGGTTCGCACCATCACCGATACCGAAGCATCGCCAATTGTTCCCTGTTTTCGCCCAAAGCCGGTCATTGATCGTAGCATAGCTTAATTTTTTTTGTTTTTTAACAACATATTTTTTATGCTGTTGAGTTTCATGAGCGCTTCAACTGGAGTGAGGGTGTTGATGTCGATCTCAATAATTTCGTCGCGAATATTCTCTAAAAGCGGGTCGTCGAGCTGAATAAGGCTGAGTTGATAGGGTTCTGTAGCTGTTTTTGTTTTTCCTGTTTCTGAAATTGAAATATCGCTACCATGTTCTTTTTCGAGCCTTAAAAGAATTTCGTCGGCACGCGATATGACCGATTTGGGCACTCCAGCCATACGCGCAACATGAATTCCAAAGCTGTGTTCAGTGCCGCCAGGAGTGAGCTTTCTGATAAACACAATATTGTTTCCGCTTTCTTTAACCGAGATATGAAAGTTTTTTACCCTCGGTAAGTAGGTTGCAAGTTCGTTGAGTTCGTGGTAATGTGTTGCAAAAAGCGTTTTAGCCCTATATAAGGAATGATTGTGCAAATATTCAGAAATGGACCAAGCAATCGAAATTCCGTCGTAGGTGGATGTGCCACGACCTATTTCGTCGAGCAAAATCAGACTGCGTGCCGAAAGATTGTTGAGAATGCTGGCGGTCTCATTCATTTCAACCATAAATGTCGATTCGCCTGCTGTAAGATTGTCGGAAGCCCCAACTCGCGTAAAAATTTTGTCAACCATGCCAATAGTTGCTGCGCTGGCTGGAACGAACGAACCGCATTGAGCCAACAAAACAATTAATGCTGTTTGGCGTAGCAAAGCCGATTTACCTGCCATGTTTGGACCTGTAAGAATCATGATTTGCTGGCTGTCGCTGTCGAGAAAAACATCGTTTTCTACATATTTTTCGCCAACCGGAAGCATGGTTTCGATTACTGGATGCCGGCCTCCTTTGATGTCGATTATTAAATTATCGGCAAGTTGTGGACGACAATACGAATTTTCTTTCGCAATTAGCGAAAACGATAAAAACACATCGATGGTTGCAATAAGAGACGCGTTGTGCTGAACAGGACGGATAAATTGAGCTGCTTTTTGAAGCAATTCTGCATACAAACGCTGCTCAATTTGCATGATTTTTTCTTCTGCGCCTAAAATTTTATCTTCGTAGGTTTTGAGTTCAGGCGTTATATATCTTTCAGCATTGGTGAGCGTTTGTTTTCTAATCCATTCGTCGGGAACTTTGTCTTTGTGGGTGTTTGTAACTTCGAGAAAGTAGCCAAACACATTATTGAAGCCAATTTTTAGAGAAGAAATTCCGGTTTTTTCTGCTTCGCGCTGTTGAATTCCCGACAAATAGTTTTTCCCATCGGCACTAAGGGCTCGTAGTTCGTCGAGTTCAGAATCGACATTATTTTTGATAAAGCCACCTTTGGCAAGAACTGCTGGAGAATCTTCGGACAAATAATTACGAATGGTATTCGACAATTCCGAAAGATCTTCGAAACGATTGCTTGTTTTTTTCAACGATGTTGCTTCGTTTGGGATGGATTTGCCTATTTCTTCGGCTGTATAGGTCGAATCGGCTAAAGCAATAAGCTCACGAGGGTTTATTTTGCCAACAGCGAGTTTTCCGCAAAGACGTTCTAAATCGGAAATGCCACTCAATTTTTGTTGAATCTCGAAAGACAAATCGCCATTTTTAATGAAACATTCAACCGCATCGAGGCGTTCTTCTATTTGTTTGCGATTTACAAGTGGCAAAAGCAGCCAGCGTTGCATTAATCGAGCTCCCATTGGCGACGAGGTTCTGTCGATGGTTTTGAGCAATGTTTTTCCGCGTTCGTTGAACGAATGCACCAATTCCAAATTGCGAATGGTAAAGCGGTCGAGCCAAACATAATCGTCGTTGTCGATACGTGCAATGGCTTTAATGTGACCAGCGCCATCTTGTCGGGTTTCATTAATATAATGTACACATGCTCCAGCAGCAACAATGGCGGGGGTCATGTTTTCGATTCCAAAACCTTTCAGACTGTCGGTTTCGAACTGCCGCAGAAGCAAGTCGTTGGCATATTGTTCGGCAAAAATCCAATCGTCGAAATTGAACATATTAAAAGGTCCAAACTCGTTTGTAAATTCAATTTTTTGTGATTTTTTTACCAAAACTTCAGCTGGCTGCATGTTTTGAAGCAGCCGAGCAATGTATTCGTTGTTTCCTTCGGCCACAAAAAACTCACCAGTCGATACATCAATAAAAGCAACTCCCGATGTGGGATGCGACATAAGCACCGCAGCCAAGTAATTGTTGCTTTTTTGTTCCAAAACATTGTCCGAAAAAGCAATTCCAGGAGTTACCAACTCGGTAATTCCGCGCTTGACAATCTTTTTTGTGAGCTTAGGATCTTCGAGTTGTTCGCACACAGCAACTCTTTGCCCGGCTTTGACGAGCTTCGGCAAATATGTTTCGAGCGAGTGGTGCGGGAAACCGGCTAGTTCAATATAGGTGCCCGATCCATTGGCGCGCTTGGTAAGGGTAATTCCCAGTATCGAAGAGGCTCTAACAGCATCTTCGCCAAATGTTTCAAAAAAATCGCCTACCCTAAAAAGCAAAATAGCATCGGGGTATTTCGCCTTGATTTCGTTGAATTGGCGCATTAATGGCGTTTCGGCTGTTTTTCCGTCGTTCACAATTGTTTCTGTTTGCAACAAAATTAAAAATTCTTTTTCAGAATGCTTTGTATTTTTATCAACTATTAAATCGAAAAGGTCTTTAGAAAATGATTTTTGATTGTTTTGTTAAAAAAGCAACAATAATGATTCAAATATCATATTTGCAGACAAATACAATTACTAAATCGAAAAATATTCGAAAGAGAAAAATGATGACACAAGAAATACCTTACATCAGCTTATTTTGCACAAGTATTGATACAACCAAGCAAGTTGGCAATGGAATTGGGCTTTAGGCTGTAATAGGTACTTTTGCCTTGACGGCGCGATTGTAAAATTCCTTTCGATTTAAGTATATTAAGGTGGTGCGAAGCTGATGCCTGTTCAATTTCGAGCTTGTTGAATATTGTGGTAACATTCATTTCATCCGTGTTTTCGAGCATGGAGATAATTTTAATCCTCACCGGATGAGCAATTGCCCTCAATCGTTGAGCAATGTCCTCGATTTTTCTGATATCAATTTCCTGCTTTATCATATATTTGCAATTTAATACTTGGCGCAAAAATATAAATAAATTTAATAATACAAATGTTTTAACTAATAAAAACTCCTATTTAGTTGTAGTTTTTATTTTTATTTACACAAAAGACCATATTTATCAAATGATTTATTGACTCATATCAGAAGCAGATGAATATCGTATTTTTGCATCGCATGAAAAAATACTGTCCAGAATATTTATTTACCGACACGGGGTGTATTGTTTCGGGAAAAACCGTGGCCGTTGGTAGCAATGGAACAATCGCGTCGGTTTACAATAGCATTTCTAACGAAGAAAATGTGATTGCGTTAAAAGGATTGCTTCTTCCTGGCTTTGTAAACAGTCATTGCCATTTGGAGTTGTCGTGGAGCAAAGGATTGTTTCCCGAGGCGTTTGGCATCGAACAGTTTTATGGTGCTATGCGAGGTGTGCACGCCCAACGACCCGCCTCTACTTCAGAAATTATCGCAGTTGCCATTGATGAACAATACAGCAACGGAGTAAATGTAATTGCCGACATCAGCAATACAGCCGAAAGTTGCGATGCAAAAAAATCGAGTCGAATTCGTTTTCACACGTTTGTTGAGACTTTTGGGCTAAATCGGTTGCACACAAACGAAAAGTTAGATGAGGCAATTTCGTTGCTTCCAAAATTTACTGCCAACTCAAACAATAGTGCATCGCTATCGGCGCACACACTGCATACTCTTTCGAATGAGTTGATGCAAAGCCTAATGCGAAAAATTTCGGACAACAATATGCTTCACAGCATTCATTTTTTGGAAAGCAAAGAAGAAATTGCATTTTTTAAGCACTCGAAGCCCATTCAGAATATTCACGAGGAGCCATATTTCGAAAAATCACCCTTTAAAACAGCAACCCTTGCAGCTATAAATCTATTGCCACAGAAAACCAGCGTATTGTTTGTTCACAACACATTCGCTGGAGCGACCGACATAGATCAACTTATCGCAAATTTTTCCGAACCATGGTTTTGCTTTTGTCCAGCTTCGAATTTGTACATTACTGGCGAATTGCCCAATGTGCCCATGTTTATTTCAAAAACGCAAAACATGGTAATTGGAACCGACAGTTTGGCTTCGAACCATGAGCTGAATTTGCTGAAAGAAATAGATATTTTGTTGAAAGCATTTCCCAAAATGGAGCCTGAAATATTGCTTCAAGCTATCACCATTAATGGTGCACGCATGTTGAATGTCGATCATATTTTCGGAAGCATTTCGCCCAACAAAAAACCCGGGCTGGTATTGCTCGACAATTACCAATCGGGGCTTCGAACTTTTGGTTCTTTAAATCTGCGTAGGATTGAGTGATTCTACCACTCGTCAACTTTAATTTTTTTCGGTTCCATTTCCTTTTTGAGAATTGCTATAAACTCGCGGATATGGGTATCGACCTGCACAAGGTACTCGTCGCATTTGGGTGTGTATTGCGGGTCGTCTTTGTTGAGCCAACGCTCGAGTGGAAACTTCGAGGTCGATTTCATTTCAAAATCGTTGATGGTGTACCGATAACGGCCTTCTTTGGCTTCAATTTTAAAAGTAAATTCGACAATGGTGTTCGAATTGAGCACATTGCCATCAACATCGGTATCGACCATGCGTACACGGTGTTGACCCAAAATAATTCCGTTTTCGCGATCGCGAATGGTAGTTACTCCTTGTGGATTTTTGAAATTGAAATTCACCCATGCAATTGCTCTAACATAAAGCGAATCTTTGGTGCCTTCTTGTGTTACAACTTCTTGATACGTGATGAGCTTGGTATCGGGGTCAACAGGTACTTGCGCTTTTGAAACAAAGCATGCCGATACAATTGCTGCGAAGAGAATCAACTTTTTCATAAAAATGGTTTTGCTGGACATTACAATTATGATTCCAAAAATTTGAGAGGACTAAATTAGTGAAAAAGTTGAAATTAGAAAAAGTTTTTTTTACATTGCAATCAAAACTTTAACAACTGTTTAACCTCGAGAAATGATTAAAAAAGAATCATAACAAACAAAACAACTATCTTTGTCGGGTCATGAGCAAAATACATCGCCAAAAAGGCAGTTTTTTAATACCATTCTCTATTTTCATAATAGGGATGGTTGTGTTCATTTTTATCAAGTTGTATATTCAGAAAAACATCATTTCAGAAAACATCGATTTACGGCTTCGATCTGCAGCAGGCTCGGTTCAACTTATCGTAAACGATTCCATGATTGATGCTGCTCAAAGCAAAAAGCCATTCGATTTGGTTGGCCACGACGATATGCGAAATACAGCAAACAGCATTGCCAAAATACATAAAGTAATATATGTATATGTAATGATAGAGTCGGGCGATTCGGCTCTCTTTGTTATTTCGAGCTACGTCGATACAGATATCACAAGCGATTTGGTGACCAACTACCTCGATTATTACGAAGAAGCCACACCTGTAATGAAAAGAGCTTTCGGCAGCACTGAACCCGAAGTTTTCGATATTACAAACGATATGTGGGGCTCGTTTCGAAGCATTTATGTTCCCCGCAAAACAAAATCGGGCACTCCTTATCTTCTTTGTGCCGATGTTAAGGTGTCGGAAGTGTTCGACTATCAATTGCATTATCTGGTTGAGTTTGCGTTTTCTGCAATGTTTTTTATTTTGATAATGTTGCCCATTCTGCTCAAATTAAGAAAAGGCTACCTAAGCAAAAATTGATTTTCTATCGGGTTTTGCTAAAAAAAATTTCCATTATTGCGAAAAAAAAGTTTATTTTGCACACGATTTAATGAACGGTGATGCAAAAACTACTTGTCGTTTTT
>DYON01000046.1 GCA_020720525.1 Acetofilamentum sp. | reverse complement strand
ATAATCGCATAATCGCCTCATCGCATAATCACATAATCGCCTCATCGCATAATCGCCTCATCGCATAATCGCATAATCTCCTCATCGCATAATCGCATAATCGCCTCATCGCATAATCGCCTCATCGATATTTAGTCAAATAGAACTGAGAGTAGCATTATAATTGCAATGAAATTATATATTTAGTAGTTCCTGTGAAAAAATGACATTACGAGTAATTATTAATATATAAATTATCAACCATTCACGCACTCCTCCATACAAATTTCATCAAAGTTGCCTAAATGATTTTCCGACACCCTACTTTCATATCAACCAACCTTCTCATCCAGCACTCCAAAATATGAAATTGCTAAAAAACCATATAGTCAATAATCATTCAGCTTTAATTTTTTGCTTAAAAAAAAATACTCGATTTATCGATCCCAATAGCAAATAGTTCTGTTGACATCAGACCATATACACTTGTTTTACAAACATTTGCCCCATTTCATTATTTACAATAGAAACAATAATTGCTTCAGATATTAATATATAGATACTTGCATGTTAACCATTTGTAAACCTCCTATAGTTGCAATACATTACATAACATAGTACCTTTGTAGGGATAATCAATTTTAGCTTATGAAAACACATTCACTTTTGCTGTTATTTCTTTCTTTTCTTTTGGGAGCATTTGAATCGAAAGCTGCTTGTCCTGGTTCTGTTGATTTTTCTTACACACAAACCTGTGGAACTTTCAGCATTGCATTTACAAACACCTCTTCAAGCCTTGGTACAATTACCAATTGGGAATGGGACTTTGGCGATGGCAATACAGCATTTATCAACAACCCAACCCATGTATATGCTGCTGCAGGTACTTACAATGTAATGTTTGTAATCACCCGAAGTGGGGGTTGTATGGACACCGTTTACCACAATGTAACTGTATATCCAGTTCCAGTAGCTGGATACAATTTTGCACCCAACAATGTATGCTCAGGCTCTTTGATATCGTTTACCAACACATCAACTGGCACTGGATTGAGCTATTCATGGAATTTGGGCGATGGCAACAGTAGTTCGCTACAAGACCCGACACATACCTATATTGCTTATGGAATTAACGACTCAGACTTTATAGCTACACTTACTATTACCGACATAATAGGCTGTACAGCTACCAATTCGCAAACGATTACCATAAAAGAGCAACCTTCTGTCTTTTTTAGTGATCCACGAGGCTGGAATCATTGTTCGTACGACACCATTACAGAAGACACTTTAGTGGTTCTAAATTATTCGCCAGACAGTACATCTATTACAAACTATCAAATAGTTTGGGGTGACGGAAGTCCAAATACAAATATCGGCTCATTTGCCTCTTTAACACATATATATAACACGCTGGGTACATTTACCGTGCAAATTACCAGTACTGGTATAAACGGTTGTGTTACTGTTTTCGACACCACTGTTTTAGTAGAAAATATTCCTAACGCAGGTATTGTTGGACCTCCCGGAGGTACAAACAAGGGTTGCGTTCCATTAAATGTATCTATTACCAACAACAGTTCTTTTATTTCCAGTTCAACAAGCACTATAATTAATTGGGGCGATGGCACTCCAACTTTGAATTTGCCCATAGGCACAGCGCCTGGAAGTTCATATTCGCATACATATAATAATCCAACTTGTACAACCAAACCTGATAGTCCGTATGCAATTATTTCACTAATTGTAAGTAATGGTTGTGGCACATCAACTGTGACTTGGTCGCCAATAGTTATTTACAAAGCACCACAAGCAGCTTTTACACATACATCGCCAACCTGTATAAATACACCTATTACATTTTACAACTATAGCGCAAGAAATGAATGTGCAGCCGATCCAAATTCGAGATATAGATGGGATTGGGGTGATGGAACAGCAACAGGATTTACGTACGTTAACAGTACAAGTAGTCCCCAACAAACTCTTAACCACACTTACACAACACCAGGAATTTATAGTGTTATTCTTACCGCATACAATAGTTCTCTATTTGGTTGCGACAGCACTACTTACACGCGCATAATTACCATTGGCGATTTATATCCCGATTTTGTTGCAGACACTGTATGTGCCAATCATGAGTTGATGCACTTCACCAATTTGAGTGGAGATACCATTATTAATATATCTTCTTACGCTTGGAGTTTTAGTGCTGCATCTCCTTCCACTTCTTCTGCTACCAATCCAACTACAACATACACTTCTCCAGGAAATCAATCGGCTACATTAACTGTATATGCCAGCAATGGATGCGTCGAAAACATAACCAAACCAGTGTATGTTTGGCATTTACCTAATCCAAATTTTACTTTCTCGAACCGATGCGAATACGATAGCATACCTTTCACCAACACTTCTACAGTTAGCTTAGATAGTGCTTCGCTGGTTGCTTGGTCGTACAATTTCGACGATGGCTCACCTGCCGATCCCAATGCCAACACAGATCATCTTTTCCCAACCCATGGCGAATATTGGGTTACACTTCGAGTAACAGATGCAAATGGATGCTACAACACAAGCAATATTAAAAAAGTGCTTGCATATCCAAAGCCGTCTGCGACCTATTCCAATTCGTTGGCATGTGAAAATCTCGATATTGTTTTTAGCAATAGTAGTTCATCGCCATATTCACTTGCTCATCATCATTTTGGTTGCTGTTGGAACGGTTGGAACTGGAATTGCTATCCAACTCACCAATGCGATGGATGGTACTGGACTACTTCGCTCAACTATGAATGGGACTTCGACGATGGTTCGCCTACAAGCACAACCACCAATCCAATTCACTCATACACTCCGCCAGGAACATACAATCCGCAACTCATCATCACCAATATTTATGGATGCACCGATACGGTTTCAAATCCATTGGTAGTTCACATCAATCCAATTGCAGGCTTTACAACCGATTCGGTATGTTTGCTCGACACAACACATTTTGCAAATCTCTCTTCAATAAATGGAGGCGCTGCAATTTCGGTAAACAACTGGACTTTTGGCGATGGCAATTCATCGGTGCAAAGCAACCCAGCGCATCTTTATGCTAATCCTGGCTCCGTGATTTCGCGACTCATTGTTACCAATACAGATGGCTGTCGCGACACCATCAATCGTCCTGTGCTTGTACACAATTTACCTATCGATTCGTTTGCAATCAGCAATGTATGTTTCAACGACTCTCTTATTCCGAGCAATCTAAGTATGCCAACCGATACAGGCTTGGCACAATGGATTTGGAACTATGGTGATGGATATATTGATACAAATCAAACTTCATCATACATTTACAGTGCACCAGGTCTATACAATTTAACATTTACGGTTATCGACTCCAATGCTTGTAGAAATACGGTAGTGAAACCGATACGCGTTTACGATTTGCCAGTTGCCAATTTCGGATTTTCGACTGGATGTGTGGGATATGGAGTCGATTTCACCGATAGCAGTAGCATTAACGCCCCAGCTGTCAATGGAAATATTAGCAATTGGTACTGGAACTTTGGCGACGGAACCGATACCACAATTCAAAATCCTCTTCACCCGTATGATACGGTGGGAAATTTTAACATCAGTTTAATTGTTTCTTCGCCTTATGGTTGCTCCGATACCATTTCGAAATCAATTGACATTTATGTACCTCCAGTTGCTGCATTTACACGCGACACGGTATGCTATAAACTTGAGACTTCGTTTTTCGACGTTTCTATTCCCATGCCTGCTTCAATAATCAATTGGGATTGGGCTTTTGGAGATGGAAACATCGACTCGATTCAAAACCCAACACACATTTACCCCAATGCTGGTACTTTCAGCGCTATGCTAACTGTTTGGGACACAAACGGATGCCACAACGAAATAACAGTTCCCATTCGAATCGATTCGCTGCCTGCGCTTTCATTCACAGCGCCACATATTTGTTTTGGCGACACCGTTTTTATCAACAATTTATCGGTAGCAACACAAGGCAGCAACATTCTTAGCTGGGATTGGAGTTTTGGAGATGGCACAACAGATAGTGTACAAAATCCTAATCCGCATTACTACTTCAGCGATACAACGTTCACAATCACGCTGATAGCAGAGAACGATCTTACTTGTCGCGACACACTAATTCGCACAGTAAATATTTACACCCTTCCCACAGCTGGTTTTGCAGCAACACAAGCGTGCCAAGGTCTCCCAGTAACATTTGCCGACACAAGCTCCAATCCAATTTCGACTATTTCAGGATGGAATTGGAATTTTGGCGATACGCAATCGTCGGGAGTGCAAAATCCGATACATATCTATCCTTATCCAGGCGATACATTATATAATGTTTCTCTAATTGTCACCGATTCGCATGGATGCATCGATACAGTTAATAGTACAATACGACTCAATCCAAAGCCAGTTGCTGGTTTTGCTGCTACAACATCGTGTTCGCGAGATACTACCTTTTTTGCCGATTCAACTTGGGCTGGAGGTCCGCTTGCTATTTGGAATTGGAATTTTGGCGATGGCAGTGGAACCGACACCATTCAAAACCCCGATTATTTATACAATGCTGTTGCCAATCCAACCTTTTACAATGTGATTTTGATGGTTGCCGATAGCAATGGATGTCGCGACACCATTACGCAAGCTGTTTTACTTAATCCACAACCCGTTGTCGATTTCTTGAGCGATTCGGTTTGCTTTGGTCTTCCATCGCATTTGATTGACAATACTTCTAGCACTGGAGGTTTAGTAACACAATGGGATTGGGATTTTGGCGACAGTACAGGAATTGCTTCAGGTAATACGGTTAGCTATATTTACCCCGATACAAACCTTTTTATATATCAATATTTTGCACAATTGATTGCCACAGATGCCAATGGTTGCAAAGACACAACAGTAAAACCTGTAATGGTGTATCCACTACCAGTTCCCGAATTCACAATGGACACCATCTGCTTTGGAAATTCAACTCCTTTCAACAACTTTAGCTATAGCAATGGAGGCACAATATCGGCAAACAACTGGAATTTTGGCGATGGTGTTGGCTCAAGCACTCTTTCCGACCCAACCTATGCCTATTCGAGCTATGGTGTTTTCCCTGTAACTCTAACAGTTACCGATATTCATGGTTGCATCGACAGCATCGTTCATTTTGCAGCAATCGATTCGTTGCCAACGCCATTGATGAGTATTTTGGACTTTTGTGCAGGCGACACAACCAACTATTTCAACCTCTCGCTTGCAAATGGTGGAAATATTACTGACTATTATTGGAGGTTCGGCGATAGTTATTACTCAACATTAGAAAATCCAATTCATTACTACGATAGTGCCGGCACCTACAATGTAACTCTTATAGTTACCAATTCGCGTGGTTGCCTAGATTCGGTAGCACAAACCATCAACATTAGTCCAGCTATAATAATGGACTTCACTTTCGATACAGTTTGTGCTGGAACACCTGCAACATTCAACGATTCTGTACTTGTAAACACGGGTTCAATTATCAGTACTTGGCAATGGACATTTGGCGATGGCAACACAGCTTCTGGATCAACCACACAGCATATTTATGTTGAGGGAGGCTATTACCCTGTAGAATTGATTGTATCGGACAACAATGGTTGCTCTGCCAACATTTTCCACCTTGTCCCAGTGCTTCCTTCGCCTCTCGATCCAGTTTTGGCAAGCAATAATCCATCGTTTTGCGAAAGCGAAGACGGTTTTGTTTATGTGCTATACAATCAAAACGGTTCTACTATTTATTGGTACGATTCGCCTGGTGGCAATTTGATGGGAACGGGCGACACCTTATGGCTTGGCCCAATAAGCAATCCAACAACCGTTTATGCCGAGAATATTTCGACCAACGGATGCCACAATGCAGGCGGTTTTGCGTCGGTTAATGTTGGTATGAACAGCTTGCCATATGTATTTCTCAATTCCGACATGAGTAATAATACGGCTTTTGTTGGACAAATTGTTACATTCACTGCCTCTCCGGCTACATATCCCGAATATACTTTTTCGGTTAACAGCCATGTTGTTCAACAATCGGCTTCAAATGTTTTCATCACAAACAGCCTGAACAACTACGATACCGTTAGCGTAAAAGTTTCAGACGGCATTTGCCCCAGCCCAGGCGATTCAATTATTATGAATATCATTCCCATTCCAAACGCTTTTACACCCGACAACGACAGCTACAACGATGTATTTGTGGATGGCCTCGATTTAGAAATTGTTAATCGTTGGGGACTGCAAATTTACCGTGGTACCGATGGTTGGGATGGTCGCTACAAAGGAGATTTTGTGGAACCTGGCACCTATTACTATGTTATCAGGCTGGCTTTGCCCGAAGGTGGCGAAAAGCTTCTTAAAGGCGTTGTAACTTTAATCAGAAACAATTAATGCAAAAAACCATGAAAGTCTTTAAAACTGCAATTCTGGCTGGATTGATTTTGAGTGCTGTTTCTGGATTTGCTCAAAACAAAAAAACAATCGAGAAAGCCGATGCTTTGTTCGAGAATCAAGAATTTTTTGAAGCAGCTCCCCTGTACGAAAACCTCTTCTCCAACTCTGCTACCGACGAAAACAAAGCTCTTTTTGCGCTAAAAGCTGGCGATTGCAATGCACAGTTTTTGAATTTCGAAAAAGCTGCACAATGGTATTCGAAATCGCTTCAGGCTGCGCAAACAAATTCAACCGAGCTTAAATTGGCCAATATGCTGCTTGCTTCGGGTCAATACAGCTCTGCTTTGGAGCATTTCAAAAGCCTAATGGAGAAAAGCCACGACAAAACCACCCTCAAAGACAAAGCCGAATCGTGCAAGTATGCTCTCAACCAATTGCGCAAAACACCCGAATATGAAATCATTAATGTTTCGGCTCTAAACACCAGAGGGTCGGATTATTCGCCAATTGTTTTTAACAACAAGCTGATATTCAGCTCCTCACGATTCGTTAGCGATTCGTCGCGCATTTTCAATTTCGATGGTCAAGGATTCAGCGACTTGTTTGTTGCTAAATGGGATTCGACACTTCAACAGTGGGCAAATATTGCGAAACTCCCTTCGCAAGTAAATGGAAAATTCAACGAAGGAACCGCAACAATCGACTCAACTGCATCCGATATTTATTTTATGCGATGCAACGACGACAATGGCAAGGGCAAATTGTGCAAAATATTGAAAACCCATTACGATTTTGCCAACAACAATGTAGGTAAAACCAATGAATTGAAGTTATTTGACAAAGATGTAAGCATTGGTCATCCTGCTACCAATTCAAAAGGTAATGTCATGTTTTTTGTAAGCGACAATCCATCTGGAATGGGCGGAAAAGACATTTTTGTGAGCGCAAAAAACGAGCAGGGATTGTGGTCGGAACCAAAAAACCTAGGTATTTCGGTTAATTCAAACGGCGACGATATGTTTCCTGTGGTAGCAAACGATACCATGTTGTATTTTGCGTCGAACGGCCGAATTGGCATGGGCGGACTCGATATATACAGTGTAAAAATAATCGGAAGCACAGTTGTGGGCGAATCAACTCCCCTACCATGGCCAATAAATTCAAGTGGCGACGATTTCGGATATTTCCCAACAGTTCACGGATATGGCTATTTTTCGTCGAACCGAGCTGGAGGAATTGGTTCCGACGACATCTATTATTGTCGTCCTGCTCCATTTATGCTTTCGGCACGCGGAAAAGTTATCGACAAAATAAGTCGCGCACCCATTGCCGAAGCAATCATCATTGTTAAGTTAAACAACGAGATAATCGATACAACAAAAACCAACGAAGCAGGCGAGTATTTTCTAACCAATGTTTTAAGCAACAAATTGTACGAATTGACAGCTGTGAAAGAAGGATATATTCCTCAAAACAAAACATTGAATACCAATGGTGAAACAAAAACCCGAGAGCTTTCGTCGGAAAATGGACACGATATCGATTTTGAACTCTTTCGCATTACGCGCGACGAAATTGCAATCAACAACATTTACTACGATTTCGACAAATGGGATTTGCGAGAAGAATCGAAACGAGAGCTCGACAAAATTGTATCTATTCTCAACGAAAACCCTCAAATGCGAATTCAGCTCAACTCACACACCGACGATAGAGGCACCGACGATTACAATACATCGCTTTCCCAAAAGAGAGCCGAATCTGTTGTAAAATATCTCATTTCGGCTGGCATCGATGCAGGCAGGCTCATGTCGAAAGGATGGGGCGAATCGCGATTATTGGTTGCTCTTGCTCAAACCGAAGAAGAACATCAACTCAATAGGCGCACCACCTTCAATCTGATTAATGCCAACGATTTTGGCAACGACTACTACGAGAAAATTTATGCCGAAATAGACGAAGGCATACAAAAATCGCGTGTGAGCATGTTTTTCAGAATCTATTTTGGAACCAATGGCGATGAGTCGTTCGATAAAAATTTGGAATCGGTGAAACAATACTTTCCAAGTGCACCCATTTTCAACTCCAGCGAAGATGGCCAATCACGCTCGTATTTAGGTGCTTATGTTTTTATGGACGAAGCAATGGATGCTCTCAAACAACTTGAGGCAAACGGAATTAGCAACTGTTATATTGCTGCTTTTCAAAACGACCAGAAAATTGGAATTATTAAACTTCAATAAAGCAGGCTATGAAAAAAACAATAATCATTTTTTCGACACTTGCATTGATAAGTATTCAGTGCGCTTGGGCTCAGAAAGACATGCAAGTAACTATGTATGGCTATGCCGAAAGCATCTTCAATCCTGCTCTTACATCGTCGGATCGAGCATACGAAGCCACACTTTTGGCTCGTCAGCAATGGTTCAATTTCGATTTGGCTCCTCAAACCCAATTTCTAACGCTCGAAATTCCAATTAAAAAAAGCACAGGTCTTGGCTTAGATGTGATGCACGATCAACTTGGCTACGAAAACAATTTCGACATTACGGCTAATTACGCTCACTATTTCATTGTTGGCGAACAACGTAGTTTGGGAATAGGTATTGGAGCCAATTTACTTGCAAAGAACCTAGATGGAACGCAGCTTATCTATGAAGAAGCGTTCGATCCCAACGGAATTTACAGTCAAGAAACTCATTACAACTTCAATTTCAATGCGGGTCTTTCTTATACTGCGCCGCATTTCACCATTGGACTTTCAACACGCCATGTTGCTGCCACCAATTTATCTCAAACAGATATTTTTATTCCAACCCGGCATTATGATTTATTTTCTTCACTATTGTTCAATTTGAACGAGCATTTGTCGATTCAACCAAATGCCTTGGTGAAATCGAATTTTCAAATATGGGAATACAATTTGGGAGCTGTTGCCGAATTTGAACAAACTTTGCGCTTTGGATTCAATTATCGAATCAAAGAAAGTGCAGCTCTCATGCTTGGAATTGTTTTTTTGAAGAATTTCCAAATAATGTATGCCTACGACATTATTAATGGCACGCTAAACAACATCAGCCCTGCTTCGCACGAACTGGTTTTGCGTTATTCGATTAAACCAAAACCACCTAAAGCTCCATATTTGAAGAGTCCGCGGTATTTCAATTAAAGATAGTTCCTGAAGTAGAAAATACCCCAAAACAAAAAAACTTACTTGAAAGAGTAAGTTTTTTTGTTTTCGAGGTTGCAAAATGCTATCCTTTGTAAAAAGGCATTTTAACCACAACCGCTTTGAGCAGTTTGTCGCGAACTTTAATGTAGATTTCGCTTCCCGATTTCATCAAACTTACAGGAACGTAGCCCATTCCAACAGCTTTGGCAATGCTTGGTCCCATGGTACCCGAAGTAACATGACCAATTGTTGTTCCAGCAGCATCGCAGATTTCGTAATCGTGACGTGGAATTCCACGATCAATCATTTCAAAACCAACCAAGCGACGTTTGGCTTCGCCATTTTTCAGACTGAGATTGTATTCTTTGTCGATGAAGTCTTTGCTGTCGGTAAATTTGGTAATCCAGCCTAAACCTGCTTCGATAGGAGCAGTGGTATCGCAAATATCGTTTCCATAAAGGCAGAATCCCATTTCGAGACGCAAGGTGTCGCGAGCAGCAAGCCCAATTGGCTTAATTCCAAATTCGGCACCTGCTTCGAAAACAGCTTTCCAAATTTTGGGAGCATCTGCATTGGACATATAAATTTCGCATCCACCACTGCCAGTGTAGCCAGTTGTGGCAAAAATAACGTCTTTCACGCCTGCAAAATCGAGTTTTTTGAAAGTGTAGTATTCCATATCGGTCACCGTGGTATCGGTAAGTTTCTGCATAGCTTGGAGTGCAAGAGGACCCTGAACAGCAAGTTGTGCAATTTCGTCGGAAGCATTGTAAAGGTCTTTACCTACTTCGAGACCAAATTTGGGGGCATGCGAAACAAGCCAATTCCAATCTTTTTCGATATTCGAAGCATTCACAACCAAAAGGTAGGTTTCGTCGTTTACTTTGTAAACAAGTAAATCATCAACAATTCCGCCTTTTCCGTTCGGGAAGCAAGAATACTGTACTTTGCCATCAAACAACACCGAAGCATCGTTGCTGGTAACATATTGAATAAATCCGAGGGCTTTGGGACCTTTCACCCAGATTTCGCCCATGTGAGAAACATCGAATACACCTACACCTTTACGAACAGTTTCGTGTTCAACACTTACACCTTCGTATTGCAACGGCATTAGGTAGCCAGCAAATTCGACCATTTTCCCACCCATTTCCTCATGAAATTTTGTAAAAGCAGTTGTTTTCATATTAAAGTTGAATTTTTCAAAAAGTAGTACCGCAAAGGTATCAGTTATTTTGTTCTGTCGAACAAATTGTTTGTAAATTTGTAAAATCAAATTCAATAAATGAATAGTCGTTTCGAAAAGTTTTTTCCACGCTGGGCCATCTTATTGTTCGATTTATTGGTGGTTTTGTTTTCCGTTTTTGTTAGCTATCAGCTGCGTTTCAATTTCGATGTACCCAAACATGAAATTCAATACATGATTATTGGAATTTATGTTGTTGGGGCTACTAGGTTGGTTCTGTTCCTTGCCTTTGGCACCTTCCGAAATATAATTCGTTATACAAGCACATCCGATGCATTGAAATTTGCTCTCACCATTGCACTCGGAAGTATCTTGTTTGTAGTTGCCAATCTGATTTCGTATTATGGATTTGGAGGCAACAATATTGTACCCTACTCTATTATTATTATAGAACTCATGACCACTTCGGTGCTAATTCTTGGTTACCGTATTTTACTAAAAGTGGCTTTTCTCGAAATAAGAACTCCCTCGCGCGAAAAAGCTTGGGTAATCATTTTTGGCGCTGGAGAAAGCGGGCTCATCACCAAAAGATCGATCGATCGAGATGCAGGATCGAAATACCGCGTTTTGGCATTTATTGACGATGATGTAAAAAAAAATGGAAAAAAAATTGAGGGAATTCCTATCTACAACAGTGCACGACTCGACGATATGCTCGAAAACAACACTGTTGCTCATGTGGTTATTTCCATTCAGAATTTACCTGCCAGTCGAAAAGCCGAAATAACCGAAACATGCCTTCGTTTTGGAACAAAAGTGCTTGTTGTGCCGCCAGTTTCGCGCTGGATCAACGGTGAGCTTTCTTTCAAACAAATTAAAAAAATCAACATCGAAGAGCTTCTCGAACGCGAAGTAATCCATATCTCGAACAATAAAGTTGCACGCGACATTGCCGGAAAAGTTGTTCTGATAACTGGTGCAGCTGGTTCAATCGGAAGCGAATTGGTACGACAGGTGGCTCGCTTCAATCCCGAAATGCTCATTTGTGTCGATCAGGCCGAAACGCCCATGTTTCACCTTCAAAACGAACTAGAAAAAAATCGCTTTTCACCTTTTAAAACAATTATTGCCGATATCTGCGACAAACAATTAATGCGAACCATTTTTGAAGAATGGAAACCCGCCCTTATTTTTCATGCCGCAGCTTATAAGCATGTTCCGCTGATGGAGATCAATCCGGGCGAAGCAGTTCGAAACAATGCTGGTGGCACAAAAATTATGGCCGATTTGGCAATGGAATTCAAAACCAGCAAATTCGTTTTCATTTCTACCGATAAAGCTGTGAATCCGACCAATGTGATGGGTGCTTCGAAAAGAATTGCCGAAATGTATGTGCAAGCACACGATAAAGTTGCAACAACACAATTTATCACAACTCGTTTTGGGAATGTGTTGGGCTCAAATGGCTCGGTGATTCCCATGTTTCGAAAGCAAATCGAAAACGGTGGTCCTGTAACGGTAACCGACGCCGATGTTACCCGTTTTTTCATGACCATTCCCGAAGCATGCAGCCTAGTGCTCGAAGCTGGTACCATGGGCGAAGGAGGCGAAATATTTATTTTCGACATGGGCAAGTCGGTCAAAATTCTCGACCTCGCACACAAAATGATCAAATTGAGCGGACTTACGCTTGGAAAAGACATTCAGATTCAATTCACTGGTCTTCGTCCGGGCGAAAAACTCTACGAAGAATTGCTGGCCGACAAAGAAAACACAATGCCTACTTACCACGACCGAATTATGATTGCACGTGTTGGAAAACGCGAAAAAGATGAAGTGAAAAGCAATATCGACGAGTTACTTGCCCTAAAGCCAGGAATCGACGAAATGCGTATTGTACAGAAAATGAAGGATATCGTACCCGAATTTGTAAGCAAAAATTCAATTTTTGAAAAATTGGATAAAAAATAATTATCGAATAAAAACTTTTTTTATACCTTTGCAATCCTTTCAGCAAATCCCCGGAGAGGTGGGTGAGTGGCTGAAACCACCAGTTTGCTAAACTGACGTACTCGTAAGGGTACCGAGGGTTCGAATCCCTCTCTCTCCGCAATCGTTCAATGAAAAGCCACGAGCATTCGTGGCTTTTTTGTTGAATGACCTCCGGTCAAGCTTGCTTGTAACGGAATGGTCATTCAACAAAAAACACTTCTGCCTGCTGAAGTGTTTTCATTGAACGATTGAACCTCCCCCAAAACGGGAAAACACCGAGCGAAGCGAAGGGGTAATCCCATTCCACACATAATTTTACTTGCAGAATTGTGTGAATAGTCTTATGCGCAACATAATGACCTCCGGTCAAGCTTGCTTGTAACGGAATGGTCATTCAACAAAAAACACT
>DYON01000371.1 GCA_020720525.1 Acetofilamentum sp. | reverse complement strand
CATAATGTTGCCGAACACGACCATCGGCACGATGGAAATAAGAATTCAACCTCTTGTATTCTCGAACAATCTGTTGTAGTTCCAACATCACAAGGCAAACAATTAAAAAGCCATGACAATTGTTCGGACAATCACAATCAAGATTATTACATTCTTTCAAACTTTGGGTATTCTGATTTACAACCAATTTCAAAAGTTGTAACTTATTTTTCCGTATATTCTTCTTATTTACTATCATTCGTAACCTCAACACTTGGGTTACGTGCTCCACCAAC
Organism: Acetofilamentum sp.; assembly: GCA_020720525.1. Taxonomy (GTDB): domain Bacteria; phylum Bacteroidota; class Bacteroidia; order Bacteroidales; family DTU049; genus GWF2-43-63. The sequence continues at coordinate 1,979 of DYON01000371.1, read as the reverse complement.
TGTTTAAATTTTTAGCATTTTTATATGTCATTACTCTGCAAAATGCAGAGCAGTGACACATGTATTTTTTTCTAAAAATTTAAACATTTTTCAATATGAATTACAAGATATTTATGGGTGTGCTTTTAGCATTTGCAATTGCATCATGCAGCCCATCCGGTCATGAGAACGAAAAACATGACGAACACGAAAAAGTAAAATTTCAATATACAGCATACAGTACCAATTTTGAATTATTCGCCGAAGCCGATGCCTTTATTGTTGGCGAAAAAGCAAACGTGCTGTCCCATTTTTCTAAGTTGCCCGATTTCAAAGCCGTTGAGAAAGGCAAAATCACTATTACACTTTCTGTAAATGGTAAAGAAACCAAACAAACCCTCGACCAAGCTACACGAAAAGGGATTTACAGTTTCGATCTAAAACCAGAAACCAAAAGAAAAGGGAAACTAACTTTTGAAATTACAACTGACAAAGGAACGTTTGAAGTAATTGTTCCCGATGTAAAGGTGTTTGCCAATGACGAGGAAGCCCATAAGGCTGAACAACCTGTTGTTTCATGCACAAACACAACAGTTTTCACCAAAGAACAATCTTGGAAAATTGATTTTGCAACCGCAATCCCTCGTTCAGAGCCTTTCGGACAGGTTATTAAAACAACCGCATTAGTGCAGTCGGCACAAAGCAACGAGTTGATAATTTCTGCCAAAACCAGTGGAGTTGTATTGTTTAATTCAGGCGTTTTGCTTGAAGGTCGGGACGTTTCAGTAGGACAATCTTTATTTTCTGTTACGGGCGGAAATATGGCCGACAATAATATTGTTGTAAAATATGCCGAGGCAAAAAGCAATTACGAAAAAGCCAATGCCGACTATGAACGTGCTAAGGAACTGGCAAAAGACAAAATTGTTTCCGAAAAGGATTTGCTTTCAGCAAAAAACCAATACGAAAACGCAAAGGCTGTTTACGACAATCTTAATTGGAACTTCAACGCTTCGGGGCAAACCATAACAAGTCCGCAAGAGGGTTTCATTAAACAGGTATTTGTAAAAAATGGTGCGTATGTCGAGGCTGGGCAACCCGTTGCGGTGGTATCTCAAAACAAATCGCTTGTACTCACTGCCGATGTGCCTTCAAAATACGCCACAGTACTACCAAACATTAAAACAGCCAATATCAGGACTATCAACGATAATCGTTCTTATTCGCTCGAACAGCTAAACGGCAAGGTGCTTTCGTTTGGCAAAGCAGCAAACAGCGACAATTATTTGATACCTGTTACGTTGCAGGTCGAAAACAATGGCAGTATTATTTCGGGAAGTTACGTTGAGATTTACCTCAAAACATTTTCCAATTATCAGGCTTTAGTTGTTCCCACAACTTCGCTTTTGGAAGAACAAGGTAATTTCTTTGTATGGGTACAGGTTACGCCAGAATTGTTCGAAAAAAGGGAAGTATCTATTGGCGGCACTGACGGCATAAATACCGAGATAAAGAAAGGTATTGTAGTCAATGACCGTATCGTTTCCCGTGGTGCTATGCTCATAAAACTGGCACAAGCCACTGGCTCGTTAGATGCTCATTCAGGTCATGTTCATTAATCTGCAAAGCCATGTTGAATAATATCTTAAAATTCTCCCTGAACAACAAATATCTGATTTTGCTTTGTTCAGTGGTGTTGGTGGTTTTCGGGATGAGAACCGCCTCGAATATGGACGTGGATGTATTTCCCGACCTCACAGCTCCTACAGTTGTTGTAATGACCGATGCTCACGGTATGGCTTCCGAAGAAGTCGAAAAACTGGTTACTTTTCCTATTGAGGCTGCCGTAAATGGTGCAACTGATGTTCGCCGTGTTCGCTCGGCTTCTTCTCAGGGTTTTTCGTTTGTTTGGATTGAGTTCGATTGGGGAACCGATGTTTTAAAAGCCCGACAAATTGTGAGCGAAAAGCTTATCAGTGTTTCTTCCCGAATGCCTTTGG
>DYON01000370.1 GCA_020720525.1 Acetofilamentum sp. | reverse complement strand
GAGGCTTTAACAAATCTGGCTGATCAAAAACTAATTCCTGCTGAGTAGTAACAAAAAATTTAATACTGAATTAGTGAAAATTCGTGTAATTCGTTGGCCCATTCACAATCTGAAAGGTGCATTTACTTGCTTTGCATAATGAAGTTTTCCACCGCCACAGGGAACCATTCGTATTCGAGCTCGTGAACGCGTGCTGCAAGGTTATCTGGTGTGTCGCTGGGCAGAATTGGGCAGGTTTTCTGCATGAGAATTTTTCCGTTGTCATATACCTCGTCCACCAAATGAATGGTAATTCCCGATTCGCTTACCCCAGCAGCAATAGCAGCTTCGTGTACGTGGAGTCCAAACATTCCTTTGCCTCCAAAAGCTGGCAGCAAAGCTGGATGAATATTGATTATAGCATTGCGAAAAGCTTGCACCACATTGGCCGGGACCAATTGCAGGAATCCAGACAAAACCACAAATTGAACATCGTTCAGCAAACACAGCACTTCGGTTCCGTCGCGAAAAGCAGCTCGCGAAAGCACAAAGCATGGAATATTCAATCGTTTTGCGCGCTCAATTACTCCTGCATTGGGGTTGTTGGTTAGAATATGCTCCACCACAATTTCGGAATGGTTCTGAAAATGGTTTATCAAGTTTTCGGCATTGGAGCCATTTCCGGAAGCCCAAATCGATATTTTCTTCATTTCATATTAGATTGAGAGGAGACAATTTTAGAGCATATTCAACAACCAGACCCACAAAAAAAGCACGAGAACTTATATTGCTTCCAGTGAAACCTTTCAGGAATTTTCGAGGGATATAAAACATAAACCAAGCTACCAAAGCCAAGAGTAAACCAATAGACAGTGGAGAAATAACCGCGGTTTGAAAAGTAAGCCTCGTTTCGCTACCGAAGCGCAACATTTCGGCCAATGAGTTTACCGGCAACATAACCATGAGCACAAATGGAATCACCATGAAAAATCCAATTATTTTTCGAGAAAGAATAGCTGTTCCACTATTTTCGGACGACACTTTTTGCAGAATATGCCAGTGGAGCCAGAACCAACCAATCATGAACCCAAAAACCAGAATTATCACCAGCCACATGAGCATCATTGCAGGAAACACGGTTGTAATAACAACAATAAACAACGACGCCAGCAATACACTGTTGAATGCCAGCGCAATTCCATCCCATCCACCGATTGCGATGGTTTTTTCGGCTCGAAAGTTCACTCGATTAATCCACAAACCAACTACATAAAGAACACAAACCAACAAAGCAATAGCACAAAAGATTTGACCTGCACCTCTACCTATGTGGACATTATCTTCCATATATGGAATAAAGTGCCGAGCCAACAACGAGCCAATGAAAAAATCGCCTGCAATAATCAGAAAATCAAAAATTCGCGACCATGTTTTAGCCTCAAAACGTATCATTGTTGATGAATTTGTTTTTGTAATCGAAGAAGTTTTTTGTATTTCTTGAATGTTGCCCCAGCCGATAACCACGAAATAGTAAAACCTGCCTTCCCGTCGAGGATGCCAAGTTTGAGAAAATAGTCGCGAATAAATTTAAAAATAGTCGAAAGCACTACCATTGGCCAATTGGTGCGCCGTCCAGCATCGAACATAGAGCGAGCTAAAATATCAGTGAATTTCACAATTTGCTTTTTGTGGTCGATGCGCGTATAATAGGAATAATGAAGCAAGTCGCCCTTCAAATGAACAATTTTGCTTCCTTCATCCATTTCAAACCTGTCGTGCGGATTCAATCCGCCCCATTTCCCTTTTTGGCTATCACATAAGCGCAATTTAATGTCGGGATACCAGCCACAATGCCGCACCCAGTGCCCGCAGTAATTGGTGAGCCGATTCATAGAATAACCATCGACGACAAAATTATCTTTTGCTTTGGCAATGCTTTCGCATAAAACAACGTTGGGTGCCTCATCTGCATCTATCGACAGAATATGTGGATAAAGAGCCTGGGTGATTGCCCAGTTTTTCTGCTGAATATGTCCCTCGAAAGCGTGCTCGACAAAACGAACTTCTTTTTCGAGGCAAATTGCTTTGGTGCGATCGGTCGAAAACGAATCGACAACCACAATATCGTCGGCAATGCCACGCACCGAATCGATGCAGCGCCCAATATTGCGTTCTTCGTTGAACGTAATGATTACAACCGAAATTTTCACTTTCATTGGTGCAAAGATAATCAGTAACTGTCGAAAAATGAAAATTCTTATCTCATTATTGATCTCGAATTGAGGTTTGTCGATTCTG
>DYON01000369.1 GCA_020720525.1 Acetofilamentum sp. | reverse complement strand
TGAACGTAGCACCTAACGGTTTGCGTTACCCGCGTGTGGGCGGGCGTGGACAATGTTTGAGATGTAGGAAAAACTCAAAGCCAGAAAAATGCTTGTAAACCGCGCAGAATCCCACACGTCGGGTGCACGCTTTGTTAGGCGCGGTTTTGCCTTCGAGAACTCTTTTTCATTACAACACTAAAAACTTCCATGACTGAAAGCATTGTAAGGAAAATTGCCCAAAGTAGAATATCAAAAGTTTGATTTGCTTTTGATAAATCACGTTTTTCAACAATTTTGAGCGCAGGTACTACAAATACTTTGCGAATTAAGTTTGCGATAATTGGTCGTTTTTCAACTTCGCTTGCTAACGCTGGGGCTGTTCTGCGATAGTGACTAGATAATTTGTTCCCTATCAAACTTTTTTCCAAGACAGAATATCTCCATGCCTTGAGAGGGTCTAACACATCAATGTTTAACTGCCCTTTTATAGCAGCAGTGGCAATATAACAACCACTTCCACTTTGCGAACTTGTTCGGCTACTGTCACATGCTGCTTGACAGGATTGTCCACATTGGTTTTGCCCTGAAGACTCGCAAGATGATGTGCAAGATGATTCACATCTATTTTGACAAGAATTTTCACAAGATGATTGACAAGAACTTTGGCAGGCTGTTTGACAATTTCCATCACACGATGATTGGCAACTACTTTCGCACCACGACTGACAATTACCTTCACATGTCGATTGGCAACTACTTTCACACCATGATTGACAATTACCGTCACACGCGGACTGACAATTTCCTTCACATGCTGTCTGGCATGACGACTCACACCAAACGCAATTAAGGTATTGAACTTCGACATCCGATTTTTGGATTAATATAGAATCTGCTCTGTTTTCTGCAATCATTCCAAGAGCAATTTCAATTCGCTTTTTCGTAAGTACACATTCCATTTTGTTACATTCCAACATATCTTGATTGTTTGATATGCTGTTTGCGTAACATCCGCCGCCGCAAATCTTTTTCGCCCAACAAGTGCTACATTCAGGTCTAGTTTCGGTTGTGGCTTTGTCAAATCTTTCGCCAATTTCAGTGTTCACAATGCCAGTATACACATCACCCAACTTGAATTGTTCATCAACAATTCTATGGCACGGATACAAACTTCCGTCTGGAGATACAGCCAAATATCCAACTGCCGCGCCGCATGGTTTTTGACCATTGCGAGTAGAAAGGATATTTTGTATCGGCTTTTGAAAATGGAAGTAACTTGCCTTATTTACTCCGTTTTCACCTTTCACATAATCTTTGTAAATTGACGAAAGATTCTCATATTCTGAATAAATATTTGCGATGTCGTCGGGCTTAATGGAAAAATCACTATCTACATCACCTGTAGCAGGTTCAATAGAAATATTTTCAAAGCCGTTTTCGGCAAGATGCTTGAAGGATTCTGTTAACCGTTTTTGGTGGTGGGTAAAAGTACCCCTTATCGTTATCCCGCTTTGCGAACCATATTCTTGGATAAGAGTTTTTGCTCCCTTGACACTTAAAGCATATGTGCCAGTTCCGTTTGCAAACACTCTATGAAAGTCGTGCGCTTTTTCGTCTCCGTCAATACTGACGATTACGGTAAACCTATGTTCTTTCAGGTACTGTGCTATGCTACTACTAATTAATATTCCGTTTGTTGTAACGTGAAAGCCAATTTGAATATTGCGAATTTTCGCTTGCGATTCAGCGTACTCCACCACTTGCTTTATTAACTCAAATTGAGTTAATGGTTCGCCACCGAAAAAACTAATCCCGCAAGATTTATCACTGTTCGCCAAAAGGAAATCCACTGATTTGCGTGCAGTTTCAAAACTCATCACTTGACGAACTCCTAATTCGTATTCGCCTTGATGATTGAAACAATACTCACATTGGATATTGCATTTGGATGTTATTAATAAGCATAAAAGACTGATTGGTTTTTGTGAGACGTGTTCTTTTTTTATCGTAACTGACCTAGATTGGGTGTAGTTCGTCAAACTGTTGCACAAGTCTTGAATATTTTGCTGTTCGTTAAGCGAAATGGCGCTGCCCATCATGTACTGGTTTAATGATGAATATTTCGATTCATCAAGAACGGCAATGCGATAGTTTTCACTACCAAAGGCTATTTTGAGGTCTTTATACTCAAAAAGGTGTATCTGTTGATTCAATGTATTGTTCATAGTGTCGTCCCTCCCAGGACATAAAAATATATTGATTTCAACGAAAGCGCCTAACGGTTTGCGTTACCCGCGTGTGGGCGGGCGTGGACAATGTTTGAGATG
>DYON01000045.1 GCA_020720525.1 Acetofilamentum sp. | reverse complement strand
GGCAGAAATTTCCGTTGGAATTTTCTCGGCTTCTTTCTCAACGGCAGCCTTCCATTTTGATTGCCTTCATTACGTAATAGTCAAATGCAAAGTGTTCGCAATACCATCCGTCAACGCATCTTTTTGGCTCAAATTCACTCCAATTGAAATCATTGATTAATGAAAATGTGAAATCTTCGATTATTCTTGAATATACAAAATCCATATTATATTTTTTGTCTTCTAATGGCTCGCTATAACAACCAAAATTTTGACCAATAGCTGGAATTGCAAGCAATAGAAATAAGCTTATTGATAAAATTTTCATGAGTAGTAGTTCAACTTACAAACGAAAATGCGATGAATTTATTTCTCCTCCGTTGCCAATTTCAAAAAGTAGTTGGCACTGTCGATCATATTTAATGCACCATACGATGTACTTAAGTTCATCATTATTTGCTTATTCGAGGGTGTTAGCTCTTGTGCTTTGCGCAGAAAGCGAACCGACAAATCGAATTTGTGCAAGATGCCATACAATACGCCAATGTTTTCGAGGGTTGATGGATCGTTGGGCTTGAGCGAATATGCTTTTAGAAGATACTTTTCGGAGCTTATAAAGTCGTTTTTAACACGTCCATACAATTCGCCTCCCTTATTCCATGCTGGTGCATAAAGGCTGTCGGTGGCAATGGCTTTGTCGATATAGCCAAAACTCTCTTCAGGAATGCCAAGTTTGTCGTATATAATTGCGAGTTGCAAATAGTTGCGAGCCGAATCGGGTTGCTGAGTAGCAAGATAGCGATAGGCTTCGGCTGCAATTGAATAATCGAGCCCAATCATGGCGGCTTGTCCAACCAGAAAAATATTGTTGAGTGTGGTTGAACGGGTTGCGTCGAGTTTCATGCAATGCAAATAATCGTCGAGCGAATTGCGGAAATTGCCACGATTGAACCATGCTTTGGCACGCAGATCGTACACCCCAAAATAGGTTGGGTGAATTTTTTCTGCTCTATCGAGATATACAATTGCATCGTTCGACAATTTTTCTCGCTTTGCTGGATTCTTTTCGTTGTCGGCAATATCGAGCAGCATTTCGGCTGCCGAAACGTTCACTTTTGCACTATTGGTCGATGTTTGTACGTCGGTCATAAACAAGGTGAAGTTGTCTTTCCAAGCCAAACTACGAACAATGGTTTTAATCGAATACGCCCCAAGCAGAACTACCAATACCGGCGTAAGCCATTTGAGTTTTGCCCTGTATTTCCCAAAATAATATCCACCAACGATGGCAACACCAAGCAAGGGAACAAACATAAATCGTTCGTTCATGAAAGTACCAATGTTGAACAGCAAATTCGAAGCTATCGAAAAGGTAGCCCAAAAGATAATGAGGCCAAACGAAACCACGCTTTTTTTGCCGATTCCTCTTATTGCAACTACAATTGAGAAAACCACCAAAGCAATGGTGAGCCATACCAGCGGATTCGAGAAATCGGTAATGGCAATTTGCTTCGGATAATAATCGTGCGTGAGCGGATGTGGAAAAATGAGCAATTTCAAATAGAGAAGCCAGGTGAACAATACGGTTGCTATTTCTTCGGTTTTGGTGCTGTAAATAAACGGATTGTTGAGTAGCTCGGGTGCAATATTGGTGTCGAGCATTCCTCCAACAATTTGCGAGCGGATATAGAGAAATACCAACGTCGGCAATACCAGAGCTCCCATTCCAACGATGTAATCTTTCTTGGTGGCCGATGTAAAAAACCAAATTGCGAATGGAAAAACCGCAATCCATGTGATGGCGTTTTCTTTCGACAACAGCGCAACAAAAAACACGATTGCTGCTAAAATGGCCCGCCAGATTGCTGGTTTTTTAATGTTGTCGATCAGCAAATTCATGGTGAAAATGCTGCAAAGCATGGTGAAAATTTCGTCGCGCCCTTTGATGTTGGCTACCACTTCGGTGTGGAGCGGATGTGCAGCAAATAGAGCTGTAATAACCAGCGGAACACTAAAAAATGGCTTTTTGATATCGTCGGGATCGGGAATAAGCCTTTTTAAAAATGCAAAAACCGCCAATAGCAGCAAAACATAGAAGAAAATGTTGAAAAAGTGACCTATAGCTGGGTTGAAGCCGAAGATTTCTTTTTCGATAGCAAACATAAAATGGGTAAATGGACGATAGCGACCACCAGCGACCATTCCCGAACCTTCGCCAAAAAATCCAGTGAAGGCATCGGTAGTGAAAATATCGTTGGTACCCCCAATACCTTCTTGGGTAAATTTGTTGCCCGTAATCATCAGCGTGTCGTCGAGTGTATAGTCGAACGAAATGGTGTATCCGTAAAGCAAAATGCCGAGTAGAATGAGAAAAATCTTCTGATTGAAAATCCTTTTAACTGGTTGTTCAATGGCAACTGCTTGCGTTTTCGAAGGTTTGAGGGTTTTATTAGCCATACTACTCAAAATCTTTGTACAACAAATATTTCTTGCGGAGGTTTTTGTATGCAGCAAGATCGACCGACCACGATTCTTTTATTTTTTCAACATCGGTTCCTGCAACAATTTGCTGTCGGAGCTTGTTTCCACCAGCAAGTTTGTCGAAAAACGAATCGTACCAAAAAGCATCTTTTTTGCCAACTTTGCATAGCTCGTCGTACATGCCCGTTAGCCACCAAAGATACAACTCACCTTTGTATTTAAGCATTTGGCTCGAAAATTCGCTCACGTCGTAACCATGGCAAACTTTTCCAGCAAAAGGAGGACTTTCCGACATGCCCGCAATAGGTTTTGGGGTAAATGCATAAGGAGCATCTTTCATATCGGGGTGCCCAAATATCTCAAATGGGCGGTAGGTGCCTCGCCCGACGCTAACAACAGTGCCTTCGAAAAGTCCGAGCGAAGGATAAAGATAAATGGCTTCCATGCTGGTGAGATTGGGCGATGGATTTACAGGCAGCTGATAAAGATATGTGTGGTCCCAATTTTTGCATGCAATCACAGTGAGTTCGCATCGAACCGCATTTTTGAGCCACTTTTCGCCATTAATCATGAGTGCCAATTCGCCAACAGTGAGTCCGTGAACAATTGGAATAGGCTCCATTCCAACAAAACTGCGGTAGTCCAAGTTGAGAACAGGTCCATCAACATAATATCCGTTGGGGTTTGGACGATCGAGCACCACGAGCGGAATATGGTTTTCGGCACAAGCTTCCATGATGTAGTGCATGGTCGAAATGTATGTGTAGAAACGAACGCCAACATCTTGAATATCGAAAACAACCATGTCAACAGTGTTTAGGTCGGCAGTGCTTGGTTTGAATTTATCGCCATAGAGCGAAATGAGTGGAATGCCAGTGCGACTGTCTTTTCCGCTGCCAACAACTGCACCGTTCGATTTATCGCCTCGGAATCCATGCTCGGGCGCAAAAATTTTCGAAATACTGATTCCTGCACTCAGCAGCGAATCGACCAAATGCGTGTTGCCAATCATCGAAGTCTGATTTACCACCAAAGCCACTTTTTTGCCCTGCAGCAACGGAAAGTAATCGGCTGTGTTTTCGGCACCATTGAGCACAGTAGAATCGGTCACTTCTTGTAGAAATGTCCGATCGACCGATTGGCTTATGCCAGCCCAGCCCAACCCGCAAAACAATATGGCAAAAATGATTCGCAACATGGAAACACGAAAGTATGAAAAAAGATGAAAATGAATTATTTTTTGAAATGCCTCTCTGAAATCACTTTTTTCGCAGTTTTTGTTTTTAACAAAAACAGTGTTTGTGCAAATAAAATACAGACAATCAAACTTTCGACAGTTTCTTATTCTTTGACAAAACGAGCAGAATACGCTGTTTCGGCGGTAGAAATTAGCAAAAGATAAACTCCCGATTCGAGAATTGAGGTGTTGAGCATATTGCCTTCGATGCGACCTGAAAGTACAATTCGGCCTGTAACATCGCTAATAAGCCAAGCTGCATCTTCGGGCGCTGGATCAATACTAAGGAAATCGACCACCGGATTAGGAAATATATTGAGTTGATAATACGAATACTCCGAAATAGATTGTGCAACAGCATAAAATGGACTCGACATATTGCTGCATCCATTCGCACTTGTGAATTCGAGTGAATAATAACCAGTCTGATACACATCCAAACTCTGATTATTTGCTCCTGAAATTGGATTTCCATCTAAATACCATTGAATGGAGTATCCTAAAATATTGGTAATTAATTGGGTTCCAGATGGAAAAAAATTAGGATAGGGTGGCGCTGGAAGAAAACTTGCACCAATGATTCCAGAGTTGACTGTGCAACCATATATATTGGAAATAATTGCATGATAATCGCCTTCAACCGAAGGTTGAAAAATGGAATCGATTGCCCCTGAAATAGCCGATCCATCAAGATACCATTGCCAACTGTCTCCTCCGGCTACTTCGAGAGTTATTGTGTCGTTTGAGCAAACTGTATCGTTGGGGAAGGCTCCAAAATAAGTGATGCTGGGGGTTGGATAAACCACAATGGTATCGGTATCGTTGAAATTTAAAATTGCATGATTAATGGTGAAAGTAACGGTGAGCGAACCATCAACCAAAGAATAACCGCCAGCTGTATGCCCATTGAAAGTAACGGTTCCGCACTCATCGTCGCCAGCTTGGCCGCCACCCAAAAAGTCGTCGTTATCCCACACTTCAATGCTATAAGTACTGTTGTTGAGATAGATAGTAGCAAAATTGAAGGTGGCGGGAGTTGAGTTGGATGCATGCGATGATGAATTGTTGAAAATTTCTGTTGTACCCTCAAATATTTTAATGTAATAATCTGGTTCAAAGCCCATATCGTCGCAATCGGAATTGACAACAGTTACCGATGAAAGTGTATAGTCGAGTGTGTCGATATTGGTCTGTAACGAAACAATATATGTTCCTGGATTCGAATAAGACTGTATGGGAGGTGTTTCCAAAGAACTCGTATTGCCATTTCCAAAATCCCACGAGTAGCTGTAATGTGAATTTCCATTACTGCTATAATTTACTGTCAATGAGGTTGATAGAGGGGCGCATCCTGTTGAATTTCCAATTGAAAAACTAGCATTGCTCGCAGCATTGGGCAAAATGGTAATTGGTATTTCAAAGGCATCGTCTTGTGTTTGATTGAGAGCTCCACTTACCAAAACATGAGCTGTAACATATACCGTAATTAAATAATTGCCAGGAATGAGCGGAGTACCGCAAAATCGTGCACAACCATATTCTGTGCTTGGTGGATTTGACGAAGGATAAAAAATATTGGTTGCCGAACTGCTTTGAAACTGCAAACCATAAGGTAATCCTACCACTCCAGTTACCTCAAGCTCGTTCAATTGAACATTTAATCCGCTCCCTTGATCGGTAAATTGGGCTGGCATATAAAACGAAAGGTCTTCTTCGTAGTATTGCATGGCTGTGCCAGGTGGGAGTGTGTCGGGGCAAATGGTGGGTTTTGCCGGATTGCTAGTGCAACTCATGTTTGCCATACATCCTGGGCATTGCGCCTGTGCATGATTCATAAGAATCAGCAATATTGAAACAATTGATAAAAACAACTTCATAATGTGGTGATTAACTTGCTAAATTATGAAGTTTTTTTATTCCGATAAAATTTTTAACACATATTAAATGAAAAAAAATCAATTTCAGCTCGAATTAAGCGTTCCAGCCTTTCCTGATTCATGAATGCAAACATCTTTTTATCCGTAATCATTTTACATCACTGTATCTTTGATCAAAATTTTAAAACATGAAAAACGCATTACTGCTACTTCTTTTTGTTTCTTCGTCCCTATTGCTCTCGGCACAAATAGATTCTGTCTGGACTAAATGTATTGGTGGTAGCTCCGATGAACCAGTGGGAGTATTCGAAAAATGTCAAGCTATTGTGAAATCCACCCCCGACAGCAATTTTATATTGGTCTCATCAACTGGTTCTTCCGATGGAATGATGAGCGGAAATCATGGTACCACCGATATTTTTCTTGCAAAAATGACTTACAACGGCGATACAATTTGGACAAAAACAATCGGTGGCTCCGACATTGATGTTGCCACAGGAGTAGATGTTGACGCATTAGGCAATATTGCGATTTGCGGATATTCATATTCCACCGATGGCGATTTAACTGGTCATCATGGCGATTCGCTCGAACCAGATGGTTTTATTGCACTTTTAGACTATACAGGCGTTAAAGTTTGGGCATATCAGTATGGTGGTTCCGATGCCGGTGGAATTTCCGGACGAGATTATCTTTACGACGTCCATTTTGCTTCAAATGGCGACATTATTGCCACAGGAACAACTTCTTCGGTAAATGGCGACCTCCCTTTTATAGTCGATCTTTACGATTGTGGTTGGTTTTTGCGGGTTAACGAATATGGTACGGTCAACAAATCGAGCAAAGTGTATGGTGCTGATCATAATAACGAAAACGCAAACGTCTTATACAGAATTGTTGCGATGCCTAATGGACATTTTGTTGCTGTTGGTTTGCAGTGGTATTTTTTTACCGCAAACTTGTGGATGGTGCAATTCGATAGTTATGGAAACAAAGATTGGGAACATGTATATGGACCAACCTCGGGCGATGTTTACACTTCAGATCTCGAAGTTACTACCGACGGCGGATATATGGTCTGTGCTTATGTGAACAATTATGGTGGCGATATTACTGGTCCTTGGAATGGTGGAACAAGCGATGCTTGGGTGTTTAAAACCGACAGCGCTGGAAACATTGTGAATCAGAAATGTTTTGGTGGTAGTGTTGGCGAATTACCTGCACGCCTCGAACCTTATGAAGACAAATTCCTCTTTCTTGGAGCTAGTTCGTCGAGCGATGGTTATGCCCCCGGCGATTCGCTTGGCTACACCGACATGTGGATGGTGTATTTCAACAATAATCTCGATACATTGTTTACTTTCAAATTTGGAGGAGAAGATATAGAATCGGCTCTTTCAGCAATAATTATTAGCGAAAACGACATGATTTTGGCTGGCAAAACATCTTCCAATACTGGTTGGGTGCATGGAAACAACGGAAGTCAAGACATTTATTTAGCTCGACTTACTTGTCCTGCACTCGGAATTTGGGAACACGTTGACATGAATGCCCGTGTTTATCCCAATCCAGCTACCGAAACAATTTTCACTACTACGCAGATGCACAACGAAGCAACCTATCGAATTTACAACAGCGCTGGTATGTTGGTCGGAAACGGTACATACAAACATACAACAGGAATTGCTGTGCAAAATTTGCCTCAAGGTCTTTATTGGATCGACTTCAACAACAACAATCAAAGATTTCATGCTACATTCGTGAAGTAGGGCTTTTACGCTAGACCTTCTTGTATTTCTCAAGGGTTGGATTACTCAATTCAAAAAATATTTCGTATTTGAGTTATGCTGTTTTTGCCTATCTTTGAATAGTAAAATAAGCACATGCACAAACCCTATATTCTCATTGCTTCTGCAACTCAACTCGAAATGGCGTTTTTGCTCAAAAAATCAAAAACAATCGATGGTGTTGAAACCATCGAAACGCCAAAAGCTATTTTTCATTTACTTGTAAGTGGTATTGGATCGGCAATTACAAGCTTTTCGCTAGCAAAAGCTTTTGGGAGATTCAAATATCAAAGAGCAATTCAATTGGGCATAGCTGGGAGCTTCGACCCAAAATTTCCTATTGGTTCGCTGGTGAAAGTTGGACGCGATGTATTTGCCGATTTATATTTCGACAACAATGGACAACCACTCTATCTGCACCAAGCTGGTTTCGAAAATTTCAATCGTTTTCCCTTCCAAAAAAGCATGTTAATTCCCGACCTATCATTGTTCAATCAAATTGACCTGCCAACAGTAAATGCAATTACCGTAAACACAACAACTGGAACCGACTCAAAACGCAAATTCTGGCTTCATCAAATGCAGTGTGATATAGAAACCATGGAAGGTGCCGCTTTTTATTATGTGAGCATGATGGAAAATGTTCCCAATGTTCAAATACGAGCAATATCGAATATGGTAGGGGCTAGAGATACCCAGAAATGGAAAACGGATGAGGCAATTTCTAACCTGGAAAAACTCTTTTCAACAATTCTCTTTGACTCCGAAGTATAATTATCCTATCTTGAAGCTATTTAGAACAAAATCTATTTTTCTAATTGTACCTCGAAAAGAATACCAACGCAAACAAAAACATATCGATACTCATCAACGCTTTAATGAGAAGCTTGTTTTCGAATTTTTTTGTTTTGTTGATTAAACAAACAAGCGTTAGTAGAGCAAGTATATACATCAATGGCATAAACTCAGTTTCTTTTCGCATTGGTTCAACCGAGTTTGACACCAATTGGTCGGCAATGCAATAACTAACAACAAAGCCCAAGATGGGAGTCGTTTTTGCTGAAACATTTTTTCCGTCCAACATGCTATTTCTGTGTTCGTTGGCTGCGTGAAAGCGATGGTTCCCAATATAAAAACTGTGATTTGATCCTTTTGAGATTACTCCCTCAACATTTTTCAGGGGAAGTAAGTCGTCAATTACAAAAAGCAACGCAATAGCTAAAATGATAAAGTTTACCCACTTGGGCCAAAGAATTTTATGCATCGGAGTCGATTCGTAAGCCTCGCTTTGCTTTTTGAAATCCTCATAGCGCATTTTTGCATACTGCTTAGCTCTTTCGCGGGCAGAGTTAGCAATGTCTTCGGTCGAATATGATTTATTTGGAGCTCGATGAGGCGATTTTAGTTCGCCGCTAAGGATTTCATAAGCTTGAGCTATTCGAATAAACTGCTCATGAGCATCTGCATCGCTGTTCAAATCGGGGTGATATTTTCTTGCAAGAAAACGATAAGCCTTCTTTATTTCGCTCAAAGAAGCATTGTTCGAAACCCCAAGTATTGAATGATAGACCGACATGAGCTAATTAAATAAACTGCTCACCCTTTTCAATCATCACGTCGTTTACAAATTGCCTGATGTTTTGTTCATCTTCTTTCTTCACAATCATTAGAATATTGTCCGATTCCACAACAATATAATCGTTCAATCCTTGCAAAAGTACCATTTTGTCTGCTGGCATGTGAATAAGACAGTTTTTGGTATCGTAAAGCATAACGTTTTTGCCAATTACAGCATTTCCATTTTTATCGCGCTGCCGATTTTCGTACAGCGAACCCCAAGTTCCCAAATCGCTCCACCCAAAATCAGAAATAATCACAAAAACATTCGAGGCTTTTTCCATTACTGCATAGTCAATCGAAATGTTTTTGCAAAGCGAATAGGTGTTAAAAATAAAATCAGTTTCGTCTAAACTTCCATAAATACCTTTTCCTTTAGCAAACAGATCGTTCATTTCGGGTGTATGTTTCTCCAACGCTTTCACTATTGCTGCTGCTGACCACACAAAAATACCCGAATTCCAAAGAAAATCACCACTTTTAATAAATTCTTTAGCCAATTCAATTTGTGGTTTTTCGGTGAACGTTTTAACTTTTTTGATGCGACTATCGCCATCTAAAATTCCTTCGTTCAAAAACTGAATATATCCATAACCAGTATCGGGCCGTGTGGGCAAAATGCCCAAAGTGATTAACCAATCGTTTTTACCAGCACTGATTACTGCCGTTTCGAGATGATTGGTGAATGAATTTTCATCGTAGATAATATGATCGGACGGACATACAAGCATACAAGCATCGGGATCGGAATTGTAAATGCGGTGTGCAGCATAAGCAATGCATGGAGCTGTGTTTCTGCGCGAAGGCTCCGACAGAATATTGGCAGAAAGCAAGTTTGGAAGCTGCTGTTTTACTATTTCAACATAACTTTCATTGGTTACAACCAAAATGTTTTCGGGTGGGCAAATCTTAAGCAATCTATTGTAAGTGAGCTGAAGAAGTGTGCTGCCTATTCCCAAAACATCAATAAATTGCTTTGGCTTCAAGGTGCGGCTCATGGGCCAAAATCGAGTTCCCAATCCCCCAGCCATTATTACGCAATATGTTTTTTCCGTCATCGATTTCTTTTTGCAAAAATAGTAAAAACAATCCGATTTTCCATGTAGTTCGATTTTAGGAAAACTATTATCCTATAAAATTTTATGTCTTACGAGAGGCAATTCCATTTATGAAAATTAAAAACCGCTGTCATGGTGATTGTGCAAGTAAATTGCATCGCAAAAACATGCAAATTCCGCCCAACAGATTCTGAAACCATACCGTTAGTTTGGTAAACCAGTTCAGAATGACTGCAAGGAAGGTCTTATTAGAGATTCCGAAACCAGCTTGGAATGTCGCTGGTCGGAATTGGATTTTATGAATTAATAAAAAAGCTGTCATGCGGTATTGCTTTAAAAAGCGTTTTGAAAGTGTTGGCTTAGCATGACCGCTACAAAGCTCACGACTTTAAAACACATTCTCGCTGAGTCTCTTTGCGAAAAACTGCCAATTATGCTGTTGGAAACAAGCTTTTGTTGTAACAATATAAATTTAGATAGTCGCTCAGCAGCTTCACAAAAAACAAAAAAAACAAACATCTATAAGCAAGATAGCCACAGGCTTATAGTTGTTGTTAACAATATTGTTGTCAAGAATTCATCATTAAATGTTTGTAGTTGTATTTAAAAATGTAATTTTGCCAAAGAAATTTTAACCATAAAAACTTGCAACAATGAAAAGAAATGTAATTATCATTGGAGCTGCAGGCCGCGATTTTCACAATTTTAACACGTTTTTCAGAAAAAACGCTGACTATAATGTTGTCGCTTTCACAGCAGCACAGATTCCTGACATCGATGGACGTAAATATCCTACCGAATTGGCTGGCGAATTGTATCCTGCAGGCATTCCAATCTATGCCGAAGAGGATCTCCCACGTCTTATTAAAGAACTCAATGCTCAGGATTGTGTATTCGCATACAGCGATGTACCTTACAACCGCGTAATGAATGTTAGCTCAATCGTTAACGCCGCTGGTGCAAACTTTATGCTCCTCGGGCCTGGCGAAACCATGGTCAAATCGACCAAACCAGTTATTGCCGTTGGCGCTACCCGCACAGGTTGCGGAAAAAGCCAAACCTCACGGCGCATCATTGAGATTCTGATGAAAAAAGGACTCAAAGTTGTTGCCGCACGCCACCCAATGCCTTATGGCGACTTAGTGGCTCAGAAAGTTCAGCGCTTCGCTACTGTCGAAGACTTGAAACTTCACAAATGCACAATCGAAGAAATGGAAGAGTACGAACCACATGTAGTTCGCGGAAACGTGATTTACGCTGGTGTCGATTACGAAGCAATTCTCCGCGCAGCAGAAAACGATCCTTCGGGATGCGACATTATTCTGTGGGACGGTGGAAACAACGACTTCCCCTTCTTTAAACCAGATTTATTCGTAGGTGTAGCCGATCCTCTCCGCCCAGGTGCAGAAGTTAGCTACTATCCTGGCGAAGTAGTTGCTCGTATGTCGGATGTTATTGTTATCAATAAAATTGACAGTGCAACTCTCGAAAACACCAATATTGTACGCAACAACCTTCGCAAAATCAACCCCAACGCAATCATCGTTGATGGTGCATCGCCTCTCACAGTTGACAAACCCGAACTCATCAAAGGCAAACGCGTTCTTGTTGTCGAAGACGGCCCAACACTCACCCATGGTGAAATGAAAATTGGTGCTGGTACTGTTGCTGCACTCAAATTCGGTGCTGGCGAATTGGTTGACCCACGCAAATATGCGGTTGGACGTTTGGCCGAAACTTTCCAGATTTATCCTAACATTGGAACCCTTCTCCCAGCTATGGGTTATGGCGAACAACAGATTAAAGATCTCGAAGCTACTATTGCCAACACTCCTTGCGATACTGTTGTTATTGCAACTCCTATCGACCTCAACCGTCTCGTGAAAATCGACAAACCAACCGTTAAAGTTGGTTACGATCTTCAAGAAATTGGTTCTCCAAATCTCACCGAGATACTTGAAGGTTTTATTGCCAAACACAATTTGAAAAAATAATTGTTTTAAAAGCGACTTTTTTTAGTCGCTTTTTTTTTGTTTCATTCAAAGCAAATCAACCCAAAAATTATATTCATGAAGCGAAAAAGTTTAGTGTCCATCAACGACTATTCCAAAGATGAGATTTTAGAGATCTTGGAAATAGCCAAAAAGTTCGAAGAACAGCCCAATCGAAATTTGCTCGACGGCGTGGTAGTAGGAGTTCTGTTTTTTGAGCCTTCCACCCGCACGCGTCTAAGTTTCGAAGCAGCAATCCAGCGCATGGGTGGCCGTGTGATTGGTTTTAGCGAAGCCGGTAGCACCAGTGTTAAGAAGGGCGAATCGCTCAAAGACACCATTCAGACTGTAAACCAGTATGCCGACCTCATTGTGATGCGCCATCCAGTTGAAGGAAGTGCCCGCTATGCTAGCGAAGTTGCTAGTATTCCTGTTATCAATGCCGGCGATGGAGCCAATCAGCATCCAACACAATGTTTGCTCGATCTTTACACTATTCAGCAAACACAAAACACCTTAGACGATTTGAATATGACATTTGTTGGCGACTTGAAGTATGGCCGCACGGTTCATAGTTTGAGCATTGCCATGACCATGTTCAAAACCACTTTCCATTTGGTTTCACCATTCGAGCTTAAGCTACCAAGTGCTGTAAAAATGCACATCAAAGACGCTAATCTTCCTTATCATCAATATACTAAGCTCGACGAGGCCATTCCTCTGAGCGATATTATTTATATGACACGTATTCAGTCCGAACGATTTTCGGATCCAATGGAATACGAACGCGTAAAAAACAGCTATGTTCTCAATCGCGAACTGCTGCAAAACTCCAAGCCAAGTATGAAGGTTCTTCATCCATTGCCAAGGGTTAACGAAATTTCGACCGACCTTGACGACAGCCCGCAGGCATACTATTTCAAACAAGCTCAAAATGGCATGTTTGTACGCGAAGCTCTGATTGCATATATGTTGGGTTTAAAAGTTTAAGGAGAAATAAACATGGAAAACAAAGATAAAAGACAATTGCAGGTGTCGGCACTCGAAAATGGAACCGTAATCGACCACATTCCACAAGGAGTTGTGCAGCGAGTTCTGCGCATACTTGGACTCGAAGATTGCGAAGAGCATATCTACATGGGAGCCAATCTCGAAAGCAAAAAAATGGGGCGTAAAGGCATTATTAAAGTAGCCAATACTTTTTTTGAAGCCAACGACATCAATAAAATTGGACTTATTGCGCCAACAGCAACCATTATCGAAATTCGCGACTACGAAATTACGCGAAAAATGGACGTTCAGATTCCCGACGAGATTTTTGGAATGGTGAAATGCTTCAACCCCAAATGCATAACCAATATTGAAGATGTG
The DNA here is from genome assembly GCA_020720525.1 of Acetofilamentum sp. Lineage (GTDB taxonomy): Bacteria > Bacteroidota > Bacteroidia > Bacteroidales > DTU049 > GWF2-43-63. Next base: position 216 of record DYON01000045.1, on the reverse strand, counting down.
CCAACCCGATTTTATGTAATTGATAAAAACGATCTAAAACTACGCTGCCATTATTGTGAAAAAATAACTGGACAGAAAAATATTGAATATAAATAGTCAACAGAGGCTATCTCAAAAGACTAGGTTAGGCACAAACAGAACATTTCAGCGTCCCAGTGAGTTTGGCGCGTTTGGTATGGCAGGGACATGGAATCGTTGTGTTTGTGCCTGTTACGA
>DYON01000368.1 GCA_020720525.1 Acetofilamentum sp. | reverse complement strand
AAGTATATAATCCGCTGTAAACAAATATTTTGCAAACTTTTTTTCATAATTTTTCGGGGTCGGAATTATCGGTAGTAAAAACAGAACTAACGGTAGTAAAATCGGAATTAACGGTATGTAAGGTTTTTAGCTTTTGTCTGAGCAGAGGTATTTTTCGGCGCGAAACGGGTATTTTGGAGCCGTCTGTCAGGCGAATTTGTCCGTTTTTTGGCATAAATTCGCGTATGTGTAACAAGTTCACGATATAACTTTTGTGCACACGCATCAATTGCCCGCAATTTAGCTCGTGCTCAAATACTTGAATGTTGCGTTTGCTGTATAATAAATCGGCGTTCGTCAAGGTTAAATATGTTGCTTTGGCATTGGCTCGGCAATATAGCAAATCTTGTTTTTTGATGTTTGTAATCTTTGTTTGGATTTGATTTGTTTGGCTTGTCATACGGGTGCATAATTTTCATTAAACGTTTTTTACAAGTCCGCATCAATAATTCAATTTCCAAAAATGTATCAGCCCTTGCGAGCGGATACACAATGAACACTGAATATAATTGACGCTGTTGTTAGTTTCCGGGCGTTGGCGGCGGGAGTCTTTTCTTTTCTTCTTGCGGGTCGCCTTCTCCGCCTTTAATTTTTTTAAGGGCTTCGCGGTTTAACACCGTAAATTTGTGTTCGGATTTCAACTCGTTTAAGTTGGTTTGTTTTTGGACGGATTTAAAAAGCAATTGTTTCATAATACCACATTTTTTGGATTAAATAATTGCTTATTCATATCTTTGCGGGGTTGCCGGTAACCGTTTTTTATGAAGTTTTTTCTGCTTTTTTTCGGATTAATGTTGTTTTCTGCTCAGTTGTTGTGCCAAAGCACTGCAAATGAAGTGTATAGTCAAGCAAGAGAATTAGCCTCTAACAATGAATATTTAAAAGCGGCTGAAACACTTTGTTCGATAGATTGCAGCAAAGAATCCGTGGAACTTCAATTCAAATTTTCAGTCGCTATCGGCATATATTACCTGAATGTTGACATTTACGACAAGGCAGCAGAGTATTTTGAAAAAGCTGCGCATTTTAATACGAAGAATAAGACTATTGAATATTCGTATTTTCTAAATTACGGGATGTTGAACAGGCGTATGGGCAATTACAATGCGGCACTCTTAAACTATCACAAAGCATTGGGCATTGCAAATCGTCCGGAGCTTTGTACCGATAGCTTTTTTATTGTGGAAAAAGCAGAATTATTGCGAAGCATCGGCATTGCGTATCAAGAAATTGAAGATTATGAATCTGCGGGAATTTACTACGTTAAAGCTCTCGAATTCAGAACGAAACATAATTTACCAACGGACGGATTTTTGTATTCTTCGATAGCGTCAAATTTTAGGGAGCTTAATAAATATGCAGAAGCCGAGTTTTATGTCCATAAAGCCATTGAAATATTCAAAGAAGATAATTCCGAAACCTCCGAAAAACTGTATGCCCCCTTTATCATATACGCACGATTGTTGTATCAAACCAATCGCCGAGCGCAAAGCCACACTTATTTGCAGCGGGCAGTGGGCTTGTTTGGTCACGCCGGTATCGAGCACTCGCCTCAATTGGCGGATTCATACTATCATTTGGCAGATTTTTACAAAAAAGAAGCACGTTACGCGCATGCCTTGTGGTATTGCCGAAAAGCGATGTTTGCCAACGCACCGGGTTTTTCAGACTGCCGAGCTTTGGCGTTTCCGGAATACAAGTCCGTGTTGTCGCCCATTCATTTGCTGCGAACGATTTGTGTGCAAGGCGAAGCATACGCCGATTCCTCTAAAACCGCAGCCTCAACACAGCACAAGCGGAAATTACTCAGCCTGTCGGAATACACCTTACGCGCCGGAATGCGCTATATTTCAAAACTAAAATCGAATTATTCGGATGCCGACAATAAGCTGTATGTGGCAGATAATGAGAAGAATATAAATGCCGTGATGGTAAATGTTTTTCTGCAACGTTATGAACTTGACGGTACGGAGGCATGCCTCGATTCTGCATACACGTACGTATGTCGCAGTAAGGCATCTGTGTTGTTGGGCGAATTGAATTTGAAAGACTTACGTGCCGCGTATCTGCCCGCCGATGTGCAAAAGCGTTATAATGATTTCGAGCAAAAAATTTCGTCATTCAATTTTCAAATCCACGATATTATCGAAAAGAGTTCTCCCGACAGTGCAGTTCTGAAAAGCTGTCGAGACAGTTTACTTCTCTATACAAATTTGCACAATCAACTCAACAATTCTGTTTTAGATAACTCATCTTACGCAGACAAAAAAGTCTTTAATTATTTAAAATTGTATAGAT
>DYON01000367.1 GCA_020720525.1 Acetofilamentum sp. | reverse complement strand
GTTGCTGTAATAAGATAGTAAAGTCCTATACAAACTGCAGTTGCTATAACTGCATCTAAATTGATAATCAACAAGTGAAACTCTTCCGAGTCGATTGTATGCGATGTGTTCTTATTTTGATAGAGTTTTTTTGCTGTGAAATTATCAACCACAGGAACCAAACTTTCTTCAACTGGAGCAATAACTGCTGCCGATTCGGTTGGGATTATTAGGCTGATATTGCCTTTGGAAACTACACTTTCAGTGTTTTCGATAGCAAAAACTGCATTGCCTCGAACCACAACAATGAGAAGATGTAATACAGAAACAACAAAGAATAGTTTAAGCAGTTTCATGATGTAATTATCGTGCAAATGTATGCTAAAAATGAATCGAAATCACAAAATTAGCTATGCTAATAATCATGCAGCTTTTCTACCTAATTATAGTCAAAGAACCTTTTTCTGAACCAGTTTCGATAGTAATAGTGTATGAACCTGTTTTCAATTGAGCAGTTTCCAATATCAATTGATTAGCGACAAAGCGATTTTCGTTAAAAATCAGGCGTCCAGACGCATCAATAATTTGAATGGTGAGTAGCCGATTGCGAAAAACTTCGGGCAATTCGACCGTTAACCAATCGGTGCAAGGATTGGGATAGGCAATCAGCTTTATAGTATTTTTTTCGCTCAGCGAAACAGCAAAAATATCGATGGGCAAAACAACACGCGATGGATATGTGCTGCTACAATACATTATGTTATGTGCAATGGTTGTATCGCCAGCTACATACATGGTGCCGCCATCGTTCATGTTGGCATTGAATCGAGGATAATTCGACGAGGAAATATCGACGCGAATGCGATGACCTGCCAAAAATGTAAACGATGTTGGGTTTGTTTCAATTTCAATGGGATAAACCATCCCATTTTGCATGAAGACGGTGTCGGTTGTTGCAAATCCATTGCGGAAGCGAGCGCGGCGAATTCCGTCGAGCAAAATCATTGAGCGACCATCGGGATATACATCTGTAATGCGAATGGCAAAATCGGTGTCTTTGCAATCGGAGCTTACATAAAGTACTGCTTTTGGATAGCCTTGCATTCTCACATTGTTGGTGAGCACTGGTGAGGTAAACACAAGCACATCGGAACGCGATTCTACCAATGGCGCTTGGTCGTATGGACCTTGAAGCAAGTCGGCTCGCAATGTTGGTCCACCAATAGTTGGCGATGGGTTGCGAGGGTCGTAATCCAAATTTAAACTATCGTTTGCTAACGACGACATATTTGCATTGAGACTTCCATTGCTTCGCAAATAAATATTTGTTTCGGCGAGTCCACTTTGTGGCCAGCTGTTTAAATGCTGCCATTGGTTTTCGCCCACCTGAAAATTGATAATCGCACTAAGGGTGTCCCAGCCATTGGTAGAGCCCAATAAATGATATTTCAAAAACATGAGAGCAAGCGAATCGGAAGCTCCGGTAGCCATGGGGTATGTAAGTGCTCCAGCCGAATCGCTCCCAACATATGCTGCACCATGTCCGCCATGTACCCACGGTCCCATAAGCAATTTGTGTTTGTTGCGTACAGAAATAGGCGAAGAAGTGCGAAGTCCATTGAAAAAATCAATCATGGGCATGGGTGTGTGATCGTACCATCCCCCAATCATAAACATTGGGATGTTGATTGAGTCGGGATAGAAAGTAGTAAGTTCGCTGTATGACCACGAAAAATTGTAGTGAACATTTGCGTAAAGAATGGGCGACATGCCAAAGCCAAGTCCATCCAACTGCTCAATATATTCTGTGCGGGCAACGCCACCTGGGAAATATTCTTCGTAACTGTATTGTGGTCCGGCAACAAGTGGCACAGCACAAACCAAATGAGGTGGTTTTTCTTTGGCAGTCATGTATTGAACACGTCCAAGTGCCGATGGACCCCAAGTGGCAATTTGTCCATCGCTCCACGTTTGAGAAGCAATCCACTCTACAGCATCGTATCCATCTTTTCCACGGTCGGGCGAAGCCACACAAGCCGAGGCAGAACCATAAAAACAGCGCCAATCGAGAACCACAAATGCAAATGGGCTATTTGCCAAATCGATTCCAACCAAAGGAAGTCCAAAACGATACCATTGGCGATTATAAGGAGTTTGGACTAAAATGGTTGGATATGTGATTCCACCAGTGGTGTCGGGCAGATAAATATCGACAGCTAGTTTTTTTGAATCGCGAGCTGGAATGCTATCAACCGAAGGAGTTAGAAGCTGAGCCTTCATCGAAAAACAAACGATGGCAAGCACGAAAAACAGGATCGATGTTTTTTGCATGGTGGAAAATTTGAGTAAAGATAATAA
>DYON01000366.1 GCA_020720525.1 Acetofilamentum sp. | reverse complement strand
CCAAAAATACCTACCACGCCAGCATCGTAGAGGAATTGATAATCTTGGGCTGGAATAACACCACCGGCTATTACCATGATGTCTTCACGTCCCAATTTTTTCAACTCTTCCATTACTTGTGGAATAAGGGTTTTGTGTCCTGCTGCCAAGCTCGAAACTCCCAAAACGTGTACGTCGTTTTCAACGGCATCTTTGGCGGCTTCGGCGGGTGTTTGGAACAAAGGTCCAATGTCCACATCAAATCCTATATCGGCGTAACCTGTAGCAACCACTTTTGCGCCACGGTCGTGTCCGTCTTGTCCCATTTTTGCAACCATAATACGTGGTTGGCGACCTTGCATTTCGGCAAATTGGGCAGCTAACTCACGAGCTTTCTTAAATTCGCCATCGTCTTTCGATTCCGAAGAGTAAATTCCCGAAATAGAACGAATAACCGCTTTGTAACGTCCGTGTACTTTTTCCATTGCATCAGAAATTTCGCCCAACGAAGCACGCACTTTGGCAGCTTCAACGGCAAGTTCCAATAAGTTTCCTTTTCCGCTTTGAGCGCACTCGGTAATAGCGTTTAAGGCTTTTTCTACCGCAGCGTTGTCTCTTTCGGCTCTTAATTTTTTAAGTCTTTCTATTTGCGACAAGCGAACGGCGGTGTTGTCCACATCAAGAATATCCAATGGGTCTTCTTTGTCCAAACGGTATTTGTTTGTGCCTACAATAGTATCCAATTTTGCATCAATACGAGCTTGTTTGCGAGCTGCCGCTTCTTCAATGCGCATTTTAGGAACGCCTGTTTCTATTGCCTTTGCCATTCCACCTAAGGCTTCCACTTCTTCTATCAAAGTCCAAGCTTTGTGCGCTATCTCGTGAGTAAGTTTTTCTACATAATACGAACCCGCCCAAGGATCGGCGCTGCGAGTGATTTGAGTTTCTTGTTGAATGTAAATCTGAGTGTTGCGAGCAATACGAGCTGAAAAGTCGGTTGGCAATGCAATCGCCTCATCAAGTGCGTTGGTGTGCAAGGATTGGGTATGTCCCAAAGCCGACGCCATAGCCTCAACGCAAGTGCGAGCCACGTTGTTGAACGGGTCTTGCTCGGTCAATGACCAACCCGAAGTTTGCGAGTGCGTACGCAAAGCCAACGATTTAGCATTTTTAGGATTGAATTTCTGAACTATTTTAGCCCAAAGCATACGAGCCGCACGCATTTTGGCTATTTCCATAAAGTGATTCATTCCCACCGCCCAAAAGAACGACAAACGAGGAGCAAAGCTATCAATGTCCATTCCGGCATTTACTCCGGCTCTGAGGTATTCCATACCATCAGCCAACGTATAAGCCAATTCAATATCGGCAGTAGCTCCGGCTTCTTGCATGTGATAGCCCGAAATACTGATAGAATTGAACTTCGGCATATTTTTAGAAGTATATTCAAAAATATCGGCAATGATTTTCATCGAAAAGTCCGGCTTGTAAATGTACGTATTACGCACCATAAACTCTTTCAAAATGTCATTTTGAATTGTTCCGCTCAATTGGTCTAAACTCACGCCTTGTTCCATTCCGGCTACAATGTAAAATGCCATAATAGGAAGCACCGCTCCATTCATAGTCATCGAAACCGACATTTTATCGAGTGGAATTTGGTCGAAAAGAATTTTCATATCCAAGATAGAGTCGATGGCAACGCCCGCTTTTCCTACATCGCCCACCACACGTTCGTGGTCGGAGTCGTAGCCTCTGTGCGTGGCAAGGTCAAAAGCGACAGAAAGTCCTTTTTGTCCGGCAGCTAAGTTGCGACGATAAAAAGCATTGGATTCTTCGGCAGTAGAAAAACCTGCGTATTGGCGAATAGTCCAAGGTCGCATTACATACATGGTTGTATAAGGACCTCTCAGATAAGGCGGCAATCCGGCAGCATAATTCAAATGCTCCATGCCTTCCAAATCTTCTTTGGAATAAACACTCTTTACCGGAATTTGCTCCGGTGTAAGCCAGCTACTGCCAACTTGCTGTTTCTTACTTTCGTCAGTAACAGCCGATTTGTTTATGTTTGAATTAAATTTTGGTCGCATATTTATATTTCATTTATTAATTTCATCAAGCTGTTTTTTTATTTCATATTCAGCTATAAACATTTTAGATATAAGATCATTGTAATTTTTCATTTTTGCCAAAGCATAAATAATCGTCTTTGCCGTTTCAAAATTATCATTTATTACACATTGAATACTCATACTTTCGTAAATAGCAATTACTTCATCAAACTTTAATGAATTTTCGGGGTAAAGTTCTTGCAGGTTTTTTATTTCAAAAGGGCGATACGGTATGTTTTTATCTTCTT
>DYON01000365.1 GCA_020720525.1 Acetofilamentum sp. | reverse complement strand
TTGCTAAGTACTTCGGCTTCTAATTCGAATAATTCGTGGTTATCTCAAATTAAAAAATATAGCCAATCAATTCGTGAGATTTGAGGTTCTGCTTGCTGAATCGCAAATACGTTCGCTGTAATTGCAAAAGTATTTCAGTGCTTAATTCGCTAATTCGTGGTTGAACCTGTCAAGTAAAGTTGCGACATGTTTTTTGCGTGAATAATGTCCTCATAAAAAAGATAATGCCAGTTTCTCGACATGTATTCAGAAATCACTTTAGGCATTAAAAAAATTATTTTGCTATTTGTATGAATTTTATAATTTAGCTGCTTCAACTTAAAAAACAACGTTATGGCAATTGTACTATCAGGTCAGGGTCTTACTATCGAAAATCTGGTAAAAGTAGCCCGTTACGGCGAAAAAGTAGAACTTCATCCCGACGCAATCGGCAGAATTAACACCTGTCGAGCAATGGTGGAGAAGAAAATTGAAGCTGGTGAAATTATGTATGGAATCAATACTGGCATTGGTGAATTTTCGGAGGTAGTTCTCAACGATGAGCAAATCAAAGACTTTCAGAAATATCTGGTTTACAATCATGCTGCTGGTATTGGCGACCCCATGCCAATTGAGTGGGTTCGCGGTGCTATGGTAGGCCGCATCAATGTGCATGCTCATGGCAACTCGGGCTGCCGTATCGAAATCACACAAACATTGGTAGATATGCTCAACAAAGGCGTTACACCAATGGTTTGTAAAAAAGGTTCTGTTGGAGCCAGTGGCGATTTAGCACCAATGTCGCAAATTGCCTTATTGATGATGGGTGAAGGGCAAGCCTACTACGAAGGCGAACTGCTCGAAGGAAAAGAAGCTCTAAGGCGTGCAGGCATTCCTGTTCCTGGGTTAATGGCTCGCGACGGACTTGCTACCATCAACGGATCGAATGTACTCACTGCAATGAGTGCAATTTTCTTGTACGATGCCAATAATTTCCTGAAACAAGCCGAAATTGCAGCAACCATGTCGCTCGAAGCGTTGAAAGCCAACTTCGGTCCATATAATACCAAAATTCACGAAGTACGTGGCTTTGCCGGTTCGGTTCGTTCGGCAGCTGCCATTCGCAAAATAGCCAAAGATGGCGATTTGCTCGAAAAGCGCATCAAAGTTAAAGTTCAAGATGCCTATTCGATGCGCTCGACTCCACAAGTTATTGGATCTGCACACGATGCTTTGGGATATGCCCGCTCGCAAGTCGAAATTGAATTGAACGGAGTTGGCGACAATCCTATCTTTTTCCCAGAAGAAAACTTACAGCTTTCGGGCGCCAATTTCCAAGGCTCACCAGTTGCAGTGCCAATGGACATGGCCGGATATTGCATCACCATGGTGTGTGTGCTTTCGGAGCGCCGCATGAACCGCTTGAACAATCCTGCATTGAGTGTTGGTTTGCCACCTTTCCTCACCGAAAAGCCTGGCATGTTCTCGGGATTGATGCTGAGCCAATATACAGCCGACATGCAAATTGTTGAGCAACGCATTCTTTCAGCTCCAGCTTGTATTCAGTCGATTCCAGCAGCAGCCGACCAAGAAGATTTTGTGTCGATGGGCATGAACACTGCATTGAAAAACTTCCAAATAATGGAAAATGCTTATGGAATTCTTGGAATTGAGTTCATGGCAGCCGCTCAGGCACTCGATATTCGCAACCACCAAGAAACTCCGTTCAAATGGGGGGTTGGAACTAAAGTTGCACACGACACCATTCGCAAATATGTTAATTTTCTCGACATTGACCGTCCGCTATATCCCGATCACAACACCATGAAAGAGCTGGTTCAGAAAGCCGAAATTCTTACGGAAGTCGAAAAAGTTACTGGTTTACTCGACTAATTTGATACGATTATAAAAATTTACTATATTTGCGCAAAAAATAAACACCATGGAACAACCAACTCAAAATTTCAATCCAGTTCCTTCTGGCTTCGACGAACAAATTAAGGCTCATTTAGCTGGAACCAAAGGCTGGCTCATGTTTTTAGGAGTACTCAATGTTGTGATGGCAGGAATTTATACCCTTGCAACGTTGGGAATTGGCATTCTCTTCACTTGGATTCCGTTTTTACTTGGCATGTTTCTTATCAATGCCGCCAATCGGATTAAGGCATTTCTTCTTTCGGGGCAAGAAATTGAGATGGTTAATTACCACAAACAAATGAAGAATTTCTTTATGACAGCTGGAATCATTACCATCATATCAATTGGTTTAAGCATTATCATGGTTATTGTTGTAATATCCATGGGCTTAAATGACAGAGATTTTGATGTTCTAAAATCGTTCAAATAAACTCACGTTTCACTAAAAAACCCA
>DYON01000364.1 GCA_020720525.1 Acetofilamentum sp. | reverse complement strand
TATCGAGGGCTGCTTGATACGTTTCGACAGGAATATTGAGTGCATTTCCCGAACTGTAAACCCAAACAAAACTCAGGGTTATTGCTTTGCTAAGCCTAAATATATTTACTACCGAAATGTCGGAACGTCGGTCGTATTTGGCATAAAATTTTTTGCCATTGTTGAGGTCGTCGAATTGTAACTGAGTCCAGCTGAGCGTATAGCCAACCCAACCAGTCCAGATGCCTTTTCGTTTCTGCAAAAGAATTTCGCCTCCATATGCCCAGCCTTGACCTGCGGTGATATTGTCTTCCCAGCTCAATTCGTCGGCTCCTGTTGGGTCGTCGATTAACAAAAAGCTAGCTCCTTCGCGGTAGCCAATCACATTGCTGCTTTTTTTGTAGTAGCCTTCGAGGGTGAGCGACATTTCTTTAGGTAAGTCGCGAGCATAACCAATTGCAGCCTGCCATGCTTCTTGTGGTTTGATGCGCTTGGTTGAAGGAACCCACAAGTCGGTTGGGAGCCCCATGCCTGTATTGCTCAACAAATGAACACTCTGATGCATCAATGTCCACGAAGCTTTAAGGCTCGATACTTCGTTTATCATAAATCCAATAGCCGCACGTGGTTCTGCATTGATGTAGTTGACCGAATCTGTTGCGAAATCGTTGAGTCGCACACCAAAATTGCCCATCCACCGCCCCAATTTCCAGTCGTCTTCGATGTAAAGCGACGATTCGAGTGTACTGATGGTCGAAATATCCGAAGTGAATTCGTCGAGACCACTGTCTTCGAACACCACAGCCGATGGTTTAAATCGATGCCAAGTCGATTGCATCCCGAAACGCACGGTGTGTTTGGTGTTGGGGTAGTAGGTGAAATCGTATTTTACACCTAAGTCGCGAATTCCGCTTGTATAATGAAGCTTGAAATAGCCCGATTCAAAAGAGTCTTCTTCGTAAATTCGCATCTTGTAATTGCTGAAAATAAGCGATGCATTCGAAAAAATCTTATTCGAAAACACATGGTTCCACCGCAATGTTGCAGTTGCATTTTCCCAAAACAATCCAGCCTTGAATTTTTCGCTTGGGGTATCGCCAGCTTCGTTGAAGTAGAATTTATCGCGACCAAAATAGGAGCTGGCATAAATTCGATTTTTTTTATCGATTTCGTAATTCATTTTTGCATTGAAATCGTAGAAATAGTAACCAAATACGCTTCCATCGTTCATAAGCGGACGGGCTAAAACATCAATGTAGGTGCGGCGTCCCGAAACCAAAAACGAAGCTTTATTTTTAATGATGGGTCCTTCGAGAGTGAGCCTCGACGAAATAAGCCCAATACCGCCTTCGCCACTCAGCTTTTCTCGATTACCATCTTTCATATTCATTTCTACTACCGACGAAAGTCGTCCACCATAGCGTGCCGGAAATCCACCTTTTATCAACTCAATACTTTTGAGCGCGTCGCCATTAAAAAGGCTGAAAAACCCAAAAAGGTGATTTGCATTATACACTGTAGCGTCGTCGAGAATAATCAAATTCTGATCGGGACCACCTCCGCGCACATACAAGCCGCTGCTTCCTTCGTTTCCTTTTTGCACACCTGGGAGCAGTTGTAGTGCTTTGAAAACATCTTTCTCGCCCAGCAAAGCTGGAATAGCTTTTACATCATCCACGGGCATGGTGAAATTGCTCATCTGCGGAGTATTGCTCACATTGTTGATTGCTGAATCGGAAATGACTACTTCCCGCAATTCGACATTTGCCGACATTTCGATATCGTGTTCGAGCACCTGCCCTGGTTGCATGCGGATAGTTTGTGGCGAAAAGCCAACGTAGGAATACACTACTTCTACAGACGAATCGCACACGAAAGTGAGACTGTAAAAGCCATATGCATTGCTAACTGTGCCAGTTTTGAGCGTTGGAATGTAAACATTTACGCCGATGAGTGTTTCGCCTGAGCCTTTTTCGACAATTCGTCCGCTTAGTGTCGATTTTTGCTGAGCAATGCTTAAATTGGGCAGCAAAAGTACTAAGACCATTGCCAATAATAAAACAAGAGCTTTCAAAGATCTCATAATTATCGTTGTTGATTCGTTTTTGCCAATAACTTCATTTTACCGATTCTATTGCACCACAAATCAATATTTTATGAACAATAGCATTGCTTACCAAAAATATGGAAAAATTTCGCTGATTTGTTAATTGAAATAGCTTTGTTTTATCGGACAGCTCTGAAAAGGGCTGCCCGATTTTTGATAATAAAGATAAGATTCAAATATCTTATGGCAATTTCACTACATGCCCAAAGTATTTTTTATCTTTTCCACTCGATGTTTTGAATGTAATGTGGTAGCTGTAAACGCCTTGCGATA
>DYON01000363.1 GCA_020720525.1 Acetofilamentum sp. | reverse complement strand
TTTTACATGTTAAACTCTCGAACTAGCTTGTTCAAATTCCTATTATCTAAAATACCTTTTCTTGTATTCGTATATGATTTATACACTTCATGTTTTATGGTTTTCTTCTTACTTTCTTGTCTCCGCCCACCCCGAACGGTCGGGGTTAGCACCTCGCCACGTAAGAATATCATTTCACGTATAATCTACCTCAAACAAAAGCTAAAGAACCAAAACTGTTTGTGCAGACAATGTCGAATTGTATAATACTTTCAAATTTGCTTATTTACTTGTATTTATAATTTCGTTATTGGCGTTAATAGCAACCATTTGAAAATTTTATGTAATAAAGTTTATTTCATTGCTTCGACGACTTCCATGGCGAATACCGACACTTCGATGCCAAGGAATTTTTCGCAATTTTTTACTTCGTCTCTGTTGACGCCGGCGGCGAATTTTTTGTCTTTGAGTTTTTTATTCAAAGAACTTCGTTGCATATTTTCGAGACCTTCTGGTCTCATCAAACTATAGGCATGGATAAATCCCGTCAGTTCATCTATCGAGACAAGATATTTTGCCAACAGTGTTTCAGGTTGAACACCTGTGAGAAAATGTGCATGGGATTTGATATCGTTTCTGATAGATTGTGGCATGGAAACTTCGTCCATGATGCGTTCGAAATCGTCGGTCAGATGTTTATCTCCAACTTTGCCGATGTGATCTCGGTCGACGTCATGGAGCAATCATGCTACATATCGAAGATTTTCGTCTTCGCCCAATTTCTTTGCAAAATATTGCATCACTTTGCCGACTTGACGACAATGTTGCAAAGTTTCCGTGAGATATTTTTCAGCGAGTGCGTTGGCGGAAGAGGCGGTGGGAACAAACCCTCCCTGGCCCTCCCTTATCAGGGAGGGAATTTTGTTTTCTTCAAGTGTTTCGTTGCATCCAGGTTTTTCTATCTTCGGAGAAGAAACGTTCGTGGGTGTCTGATTTGATTTTTTTTCTTCTACTGGCTGGCCCGTGATGCCAGCCCTACCCACATCGTTTGCTTCTGGTTTCATCAAGGGGAACATGATGACGTCGCGGAGGTTGTCTTGGGAGGTGAGAATTGCGAGAATTCTTTCGAGGCCCATGCCGAAGCCGGATTGGCATGGCATGCCGTGTTCCATCGCTTGGACGAAATCCTTGTCTTCTGCTGTCGCTTCTTCGTCACCGGCGGCGATAGCTGCGGATTGTTCGTCGAAGTTTGCTTGTTGCATGAGCGGATCGACAAGTTCGGAATATGCTTTGCAGATTTCTCGGCCGTTCACGAGGAGCTGGAATTGTTCGACGATAGAAGGATTTGTGTCGGAAATTCTTGCCAGCGGTTGCATAATTTTTGGATAATTGTAGATGAATGCAGGACCGAGAATTGTTGGTCTGAGAACTTTTTTGTAGAGGTAATCGATCAACGTTGTGGTTCCCATACTGTCCATACCGGCAAATTCGATACCTTTTGCTTTGATGTCGTTTCTGAGTTTGTCGGCATCGTCCATGGTATATTGTGTAATATCAAGTCCTGACGCTTTGTTGACGCCGGCAACGTAATCAATTCTTTCGAATGGCGTTGCGAAATTTACTTCTCTAGGAGTTCCTTCTTTATCTTTGACTTGGATTTTTCTATCAAGGTGTAATGCGTCAAATACGTGATCAAATAATTGTTCGGTGAAGCGCATATTGTCTTCGTAATTTCGGTATGCTGCGTAATGTTCTACTTGGGTAAATTCTTGGACATGCGAAGGGTCAGAACCTTCGTTACGAAAATCTCTGCCAATTTCGAATACTTTTTCGAATCTTCCTACCGTCGCTTTTTTGAGCGCAGTTTCGAATGCGATGCGCAGGTAAAAATCTGCATCAAAATCATTGTGATGTGTGATGAATGGTTTTGCTGCGGCTCCGGATGCTGCGTTTCCAAGAATCGACGTTTCGAGTTCGATGAATCATTGGCTGTGGTAAAAGTCTCTAAGTGCTTTGTAAAACTTTGATTTCAACAAGAATCTATTGTATGTTTCTTCGTTCATAGTCATATCCAAATATCTTTGGCGATAACACGCTTCTTGGTCTTTGAGACCATGTCGTTTTTCTGGTAATGGACGAATTGCTTTGGACAACATTTTTATTTCGTTGGCAAATATCGTGAGTTCGCCGTGTTTCGTGATAAATAATTCTCCTCTGACGCCAAGAAAATCCGCAACGTCGATATATTTTTGGACGAATTTGTAGATATCTGTCCCTGCAATTTCAGCAACGATTTCTTTGCCGGTGTCGAGCTTCACTAAGTCTTTGACGAAACAAATTTGGATGTCTCCCGTATTGTCGCGCAGTTTGGCGAAGGAAAGT
>DYON01000362.1 GCA_020720525.1 Acetofilamentum sp. | reverse complement strand
CAATTTCGACATTATCCCTTTTTATACCTTGCCATTTTGGAATGTGAATGTTGCTGCTTTCGACGAGGCTGTCAATTACACCACTGCAACCACTTACACCAAGGAGCAAATGACTTTTCATCCCGAAGCAATGGGAATAATAGTGCAATGCTGCTTTAGTTTTTAGAATTGCCATTTGGCTTGTTTTAAATCCGAAATCAATAAAATTGTCCCACCATTAAGCGCAAAAAGCACTATTAATGCAATTTACGTATCAGATTTTGCATTTTACAACCATCAATTTACAAGATCTGCTTATCTTTGCACCCGATGAAAAATACCAGAAATTTTTGCATTATTGCACATATTGACCATGGCAAATCGACCTTGGCCGACCGTTTACTCGAAGCTACAGGCTCTGTTTCGGAGCGCGATTTTCAGAATCAGGTGCTCGACGACATGGACCTCGAGCGTGAAAAAGGAATTACTATAAAGAGCCACGCCATTCAGATGCTACACGAAGTGGGCTCCGAAAAATACAAGCTCAACCTAATTGATACCCCAGGTCATGTCGATTTTTCGTACGAAGTTTCGCGAGCCATTGCTGCTTGCGAAGGCGCTTTGCTGGTGGTTGATGCATCGCAAGGAATTCAAGCACAGACTATATCGAATCTCTATCAGGCAATCGACCACAATCTCGAAATTATTCCCATTCTCAACAAAATGGATATGCCCAGTGCTATGCCCGAAGAGGTGAAAGACCAAATTGTTGAATTGCTCGGTTGTAAGCGCGAAGAAATTATTGAAGCAAGTGCACGCACAGGTATGGGAATTGACAACATTCTCGACGCTATTATTCATCGGGTTCCTGCCCCAAAAGGCGATCCCGAAGCACCACTGCAGGCACTTATTTTCGACAGCGTTTTCAACTCATTTCGAGGAATTATTGCCTATTTTAGGATTTTTAATGGAACCATGCATACAGGTGAGCATGTACGGCTGTTCAACACAAAAAAACAATATTATTCCGACGAAATTGGTACGCTGGGAATGAAGCTTCAGCCTCAAAAAACACTTTCGGCTGGCGATGTTGGATACATGATTTCAGGGATCAAAGTTGCACGCGAAGTGCGTGTCGGCGACACAATCACAAATGTCGAAAATACCTGTGCAGCCCCTATTGATGGTTTTAAAGAAGCGAAACCGATGGTTTTTGCTGGACTTTATCCTATCGATGCTGATGATTATGAAGAATTGCGCGAGTCGATTGAAAAATTGCAGCTCAACGATGCTTCGCTCACTTTCGAGCCCGAATCGTCGGCTGCTCTTGGATTTGGCTTTCGCTGCGGATTTCTAGGCTTGCTTCACATGGAAATTATTCAGGAGCGACTCGACCGTGAGTTCAACATGGATGTGATTACCACAGTTCCTAATGTTTCGTATAAAGTTTACACTCGAAAAGCGGAACTTATCGAAGTTCATAATCCGAGCGGCTTGCCCGATATAACCAAAATTGACTATATCGAGGAACCTTACATCATGGCGAATGTAATCACGAAATCGGAATACTTAGGAGCCATTATGAAGCTTTGTATCGACAAACGTGGAATTCTTAAGAACCAAGTATTCCTTTCAACCGATCGAGTTGAAGTAACATTCGAGATGCCTTTGGCAGAGATTGTTTTTGATTTTTATGACAAGCTAAAAAGTATTTCCAAAGGATATGCTTCTTTCGATTATCACGAATGCGGCTATCATGAAGCCGATTTGGTTAGACTCGATATTTTGCTCAATGGCGAACAAGTCGATGCTCTATCGACCCTAATTCACAAAGCCAATTCGTATGCTTTCGGCAGGCGAATGTGCGAAAGGCTGAAAGATTTGATCCCTCGACAGCAGTTCGATATTGCTATTCAAGCAGCCATTGGAGCTAAAATAATTTCGCGAGAAACCATTAAAGCATATCGCAAAGACGTTACCGCAAAATGTTATGGTGGCGATATTTCGCGTAAACGCAAGTTGCTCGAAAAACAGAAAAAAGGAAAAAAACGCATGCGTCAAGTAGGAAATATTGAAGTTCCACAAAGTGCTTTTTTGGCTGTGTTGAAGCTTGATTAGTTGCTTTTCCCCTGATGTTCTTCTATTCTTGTGTCAATGAGATTGGGTCGGATGATAAATGTGCTTTTTTAATAAAAGATAGAAATTTTTATCGCGACTATTAATAGAGAACAATACATGTTTTCCAATTCCTATGCGAAGTACGAATATACTCGGTTTCCGATAATTCTTGCATAAATCTTTGAAAATATGCTTCGCGAGCTGTGTAGGCAGCCCAGCCTTGCTGGTTTTGATAGAGTTCGGCTTGGATGACCTTGATCTCCTTTC
>DYON01000361.1 GCA_020720525.1 Acetofilamentum sp. | reverse complement strand
TCTGATATTCATTTTTTTTGCTTAAATGTTGTTTAAATGGAATTTATGTTGTAATTTTGTGATGTTAGGCTGTGATATGTCATTCGCGCAGGAGATAGGATCCTGAGTAGACGTTTTATCACAGTTTATTTTTTTATATAGTTATCAATATCATCAGGCAGACCTTCTTTTAAGGTTGTTTTATCTATGTTATCTAATATTGCATACACAACTTCTGAATTTAGATGTTTATGAATCTTTACATTTGCGAATTTCTCAATCCCATTTATCCTGATTGAATAATAAAAAAAGTATGCGCTTTCGTTATGCTTACCTTCTGAAACATTCGCCCACCCCATATAATTCCAATTATCAATATCTTCTGCTATATTTAGAATATAGTTTCTTACAGATATATCTAAGTTGTGATTAATTATTTGCTTTACACTATCTCTTAGTAATAAAATTCGACCTGTTTTTATTGATTCACTATTAATTTCAAGCCCTTTATATGGATTTATTGATGCTCTGAATACGTCGAGCTGTTTTTTTATAATATTTTTATAATATATTTTTGCTATTTCATTTTCAACAGGTATCACCAGTGCATTTTGTATCTTGTAATACGGATGTTTGGGCGGAAATAGAGCAATAGATTTGCCGGGGTTGTAAGCAAAAATCTTTTCCTTTTCAGAGAAAATACCTTCGGAGGCATCGGACACTTCCTGCGCTGTGGACGGCTTGTAACGCGAAGTCAAAACCTGAATCACGGAACAGCGGCAACCCCAACCGTTTGGCGGGTAGTGGGCATCCCAAAAGGAATCTGACAGCGGAAGTTTAATGCCGTTGAGCTTTGTATGTGAATCGCGCACGCGCTCATCGCCTGCGGTTCGGTATTGCAACAGGTAGCGGTCGCCGTCCTGTTCGTATTGATTCCAACGGCTTGCCGTGAGCGATGCCGACACCGCTTGATTGTATTCGGTTCGTAACCAATTCACGTTATAGTTCCGATGAATGTCGAGCACATCGTCTCGGAATTTGTTGAACGGCTTAATTTTACCTGCGGCATCGGCAAGTCGTGCCGAGATGTCGAGCAATTGTCGGTTAGTTTTGAATCCGGAAAATACCCACACAGATTTTCGCAGTTTTTCAACAAATGCGGCATCGGGTTTGAAGTCTATTTTGCTCATGCCCTGTTGCATGGCGGCTTCGTAAGTTTCGGCTGTTTTTGTCAGCAATGCTTTTGCCTCTTCTAATTTGAGCAATTCGGCATCTTCGGGCAAATTATCAGCTACGGCAAGTTCGTGTATTTTCTTTGTCAGCGCATCAAAAATGCGCTGCATATCATCGCTGAGCTTTGCCTCAATCACTTCGTTGAAATCGAATTGCAACGAAGCGTAAAGCTCGTTTAAATCGGAGCTTATACCCTGAGGGTTTCCGAAACCCTCAGGGTAGTTTAAGTTTAGTTCAGATTTTTTTTTTTGAGCCGAGTTATCGGAGGTGTCAGCCATTGCGGAACTCGGTAAGAGGTCGAGGTATTGAAACTTGCAATCGGACAGCGGATAGCCGTGATACGTCAGGAACGGAATCAGCTTATCGTTAATCACGCGCTGAATGCGTGCCAATCTGCCTTTGGTGTAAGTGTTCAACACACGTTCCTGCACTTCGGCAGTGCCGACATACGCTTGATTGTCGGATGTGCCGGTTTGTCCGTTGATGAGTTTTGAAATATAATCATCGCAGGTCAAGCGCATATCGTCATATTTTTTATGACCGTTCTCGGTTCCTGTTGCCTGAATCAAGTTAAACTCCGTTTCACGACTGCCAATCATGTAGCCGTTTGCCCCGAAATTCTTTGCCATAGTTTCAAGTTCGTCGAGTTCCGATTCGTTAGACGTATCCGTATTAATACCTAATAAGGGCATTCCGAATCGTTCGTTGAAACTTGACCAGTCGCCGCGTGCATCCTTTTTATAGATAATCTCAACGGCGGCTGTCAGTAGTAACCCAAGCTCTTTTTTTCTACCGACTTCAACTAAAAACCAATCTGTTGCATTATCAGCGTAAGGAATTGATGTGCTTATGGTATCGTAAGTGTGAATTTTAACCGACTGAAATTCGGGAACGACATTATACCGTTCAATTAGTGAAACATCTTTAAAGTTTCCTTTGTCATCAAACATCCCAAATTCAATCAGCGAATGCCCCCACCATTCCGATTCTATGGCATAATCAATGAAATCCGTGAACCAAGATTGTGCAAATAATTCTTTAAGTTTGGCATCGGCTTTCCCGTTTTTTCGTATTTCAAAGTCGGATTGCTGAACTGTGAAATGCGCTGTTCGGAGTTGGGAACGTAAATGCGCATCGCGCTCAATGATTTTTTCAT
>DYON01000360.1 GCA_020720525.1 Acetofilamentum sp. | reverse complement strand
TAAAAAAAAAGATAATTCAAAGTCATCAAATCAATAACATTAGAGCAATAGAACAATAGAACAATAGAACAATAGAACAATAGAACATTAAAACAATTTAACAATTTAACAATTTAACAATTTAACCATATATTTTAAAACTTTTTTATTATGAGTAATTATCATATCAAACATTTTGAAGAATATTTTCAGATTTATAGAAAATCGGTAAGAGACCCGGAAAGTTTTTGGTCAGAAGTAGCCGAAGAACATTTTCTATGGCAGAAGCGCTGGGACAATGTTTTGGAATGGGATTTTAAGAAGCCCGAAGTAAAGTGGTTTTCAAATGCAAAACTAAACATCACTCAAAATTGCATCGACAGGCATTTACAAACCAAAGCCGAGCGCACAGCATTGATTTTTGAACCCAACGACCCCAATGAAGCAGCTCAACACATCACCTTTCGGAAGTTGCACGAAGAAGTAGGTAAGTTTGCAAATGTTCTCAAAGAGCAAGGCATACAAAAAGGCGATAGAGTTTGTATTTATTTGCCTATGATTCCCGATTTGGTTTATTCAACTTTGGCTTGCGCACGCATAGGAGCCATTCACTCAGTTGTTTTTGCCGGTTTTTCGGCTAAAGCATTGGCTACACGCATCAACGACTCTGAGTGTAAAATGGTCATTACTTCCGATGGCGGCTACAGAGGCGAAAAAACGATTGACTTGAAAGGAATTGTTGATACTTCGCTCAAAACTTGTCCTTCGGTTGAGAAAGTATTGGTTACAAAGCGCATCAATTCAGAAATTAGCATGAAAGAAGGTCGCGACCTTTGGTTGGCTCCTTTAATTGACAAAGCTTCGCCCGATTGTCCTATCGAAGTGATGGACGCCGAAGACCCTTTGTTTATTCTCTACACTTCCGGCTCTACCGGAAAACCCAAAGGAATGGTGCATACTACCGCCGGATATATGGTTTATACCGCTTACACTTTCAAAAACGTTTTCCAATATCGCGAAGGGGATATTTTTTGGTGTACTGCCGACATTGGCTGGATTACAGGACACAGTTACATTGTTTATGGTCCGTTGCTAAATGGTGCAACCACCGTTTTGTTTGAAGGCATTCCGAGTTATCCCGACTTTGGACGTTTCTGGCAAGTGATAGAAAAACACAAAGTTACTCAATTCTATACCGCGCCAACGGCTATTCGTACTTTGGCAAAAGAAAACTTGAGCTATTTAGACAATCACGACCTTTCGTCGCTCAAAATACTTGGCTCTGTGGGTGAACCTATCAACGAAGAGGCTTGGCACTGGTACAACGACAACGTGGGCAAAAAGAAAAGCCCAATAGTAGATACTTGGTGGCAAACCGAAACCGGAGGTATTATGATTTCGCCTATTGCCTTTTCAACTCCAACCAAGCCCACTTATGCCACATTGCCATTGCCCGGCGTGCAAGTTGCATTGATGGACGAAAAAGGCGAAGAAATAAAAGGCAACCAAGTAGATGGACGTTTGTGTATTAAATTTCCATGGCCCTCAATGGCGCGTACTATTTGGGGCGACCACGAACGCTACCGAACCACTTACTTCGATACTTTTGAAAACAAATACTTCACGGGCGACGGTGCTTTGCGCGACGAGGTAGGCTATTATCGTATTACAGGACGTGTGGACGACATTATCATCGTTTCGGGACATAATTTAGGAACTGCACCTATCGAAGATGCTATAAACGAACACCCAGCAGTTGCCGAATCGGCTATTGTGGGCTATCCGCACGACATCAAGGGCAATGCACTTTATGGTTTTATTATTTTGAAAGAAGTTGGAGAATCGCGTATCCACGACAACCTGCGCAAAGAGATAAACCAATTGATTACAGAACACGTTGGACCGATTGCAAAATTGGATAAAATACAATTTACCGTAGGTTTGCCCAAAACACGCTCTGGCAAAATCATGCGCCGCATCTTACGAAAAATTGCCTGCAAAGATTTGACCAACATGGGCGATACCAGCACATTGTTAAATCCAGAAGTAGTTCAAAGTATTATTGATACGGCACTTTAACATTCTTTTTTTATACGAATTAAGAATGGATATTTTTTGTTAAATGTTTTTGTCCATTTTACTGATACAGGTGGCTTGAAGTCATCGTTTCAGTAATTCACAATTAAAACTCCCTCACAAAAGAAAGCTTTTTTGTGGGGGAGTTTTTGAAATTTACTATTGCTTGCAATACTTTAGATTAGTTGGTTGCATTTGTATGTTGCATCTTCCAAAGATACTTTTTTTTAGAATACGCTTGAAAATGAATAAAAGATTTTGTATCTTTGCCATAAAATTTGAATCAATACTCAATGGAAAATCAATTGGACAAAAATTTAATCAAT
>DYON01000044.1 GCA_020720525.1 Acetofilamentum sp. | reverse complement strand
AGATAATAATTAATTTGAAATCAGTGAAAATAATAAATCACTAAATTCTAATAAAATAATTTTTGTCTCTCCGTTTTATTCCCTACCTTCGCCACATCAATTATTAACCATGATTCCTTTTTCTCCGCCTCGTATCGATCAATCTATTGTCGATGCTGTTAATGAGGTACTTATTTCTGGTTGGATTACCACGGGTCCCAAAACCCGTGAATTTGAATCGCTATTGAAAAATTACACCCAATGCAAAGAGATTATTTGTTTAAATAGCGCTTCGGCTGGTTTAGAATTAGCCTTGCGTTGGTTCGGGGTGGGACCAGGCGATGAAGTTATTCTCCCTGCTTATACTTATGCCGCATCGGCTAATGTTGTTGTGCATTGCGGAGCAAAACCTGTTTTTGTTGATAGTAAATTAGACGATTTCAATATCGATCCAGAATTAATTCTTCGGGCTATTACTCCAGCAACTAAAGTTATTATGCCTGTCGATTTGGCTGGATTTCCATGTGATTATAATGCTATTAATGAAATTCCCAATAGACCCGAATTTAAAAAACTTTTCAATCCCCAAAATGATATTCAACGAAATCTTAATCGAATTCTTGTCTTGGCCGATGCTGCTCATAGCATTGGGGCTTCTTACTATTCTTTGATGGCAGGTGCTCTTGCCGACATCACTGTGTTTTCTTTTCATGCAGTTAAAAATCTTACTACTGCCGAAGGTGGCGCTATTTGTTTAAATCTGCCAGATTCTTTCAATAATGAATCTGTTAAACAAGTTCTTGCTGTGAAATCGTTGCATGGTCAAAATAAAGATGCTTTAGCAAAGCTTGTTCCTGGAAATTGGGAATACGACATTGTTGAACCTGGATACAAATACAATATGACCGATATTCAAGCTGCTATTGGTATTGTGGAGCTAAAACGCTACAATAGCGATATGCTTGTTCGGCGAAAAGCTATTTTTGAAAAGTATTTTGAACTGCTTTCTAAGCATCATTTAATAGAGCTCCCGATTGTTAAAACGCAAATTGCCGAATCGTCTTACCATGTTTTTCTATTGAGAATTAAAGATATTGTCGAAGAACAACGCAATGCAATTATTCAAGAAATATTTAAACGCGAAGTTGCAGTTAATGTGCACTTTAAGCCTTTGCCGATGATGACTTATTACAAAAATGCTGGTTATAATATCGACAACTACCCTGTTGCATACAACAATTTTAGTCGCGAAATTTCTTTGCCTGTATATTACGATCTAAGTGATGAGGATGTACTAACCATTTGCAAGGCTGTTATTGATTCTGTAAACGCTGTTTGTATATGATTGCTAAACGTTTGTTCGATTTTTTGGTGTCGTTTGTAGCTATTTGTTTTTTGTTACTGCCTGGTTTTATCATTGCAATTATTGTCGCTTTTGGGTCAAAGGGTGGGGCTTTCTATCGGCAAATTCGAGTGGGGAAAAACGAGAAGTTATTTAAACTGCTGAAATTTAGAACAATGTATTCGGGAAGCGACAAAAAAGGTTTGCTTACCATTGGCTCCAACGACAATCGAGTTACTATGATTGGTCGATTTTTGCGCAAAACAAAACTTGATGAATTGCCTCAATTGATAAATATTTTCGTTGGACACATGAGTTTTGTTGGTCCTCGGCCCGAAGTGCTCGAGTTTACCATACTTTATAACAATCAGCAACGAAAAGTGCTTTCTGTTCGTCCTGGTCTTACCGATGTTGCTTCAATTGCTTTTTTTAACGAAAGCGAAATTCTTGCGGCTCAACAAAACCCACGACAGTATTATATCGATGTTGTTATGCCTGCAAAACTTGTACTTAATATTGAATATATCAACAACAGAAGCTTTTTTAAGGATATTGGTATTATCTTGAAAACAATTGCCCGAATTTTCTAAAACAAAGCACCAGGACAAAAATCCTGGTGCGTGCAGTAACCTGAAGTAAAGGGTATATGGGTATAAACAGGTTTCTCGTTTATTGTCGGTGAACGGTAATCAATCCTTCTTGGGTAATTCCATCAGGAAATCTTAAAAGATAAAAATAAGAACCGTCGGGCGTGGTTGAGGCATCCCAATCGTTTTGATAATTTTTCGATTGGAATACTAGCTGGTTGCTTCTGTTGTAAATGTAAAGTTCTGTATTGGGGTAGTACTTTATATTGTCAATGAGAAATGTCTCATTAATTCCATCTCCGTTTGGTGAAACAACATTTGGAATATTCAAATCGCAATGTGTGAAAATTACCATGAAGCTATCTGCATACATCTTACAACCTTTGATTGTGGCAATATACAAGCCAGGTCGGCCAATAGTTACTTGAGGTGCATTCAAATTGAGCTGTGGCCAGCGGTATGCATAACCCGTGTTCTTTTGCTCAACGGTTAAAAACAAACTTGCACCTGAGCAACCAGTAATCAAATAATCGTTTTTCAATTCAGGTCGAGGAATTATCCGTGCATTTAAACCTTTACGCATTTTAGATCCATCTGCCATTGTAACAGTTACTTGATAGACCCCAGTTTTTTCAATTACAATTTCAGAGGTTGTATCGCCAGTACTCCATAAATAATGGTTCTTGCCAGGAACAAAAGCACTTAATTCAAACGCAAACTCAGAACATGTGTCTTTGGGAATCAAATTAAAATAGTTGATTTGAAGCTCAGTTTCTACTGTTTTAATATCGCTTTTTTGAATATTGGCAATCTCGGTTTTGAAAAATTCACATGGTTTAATAACTGCATTGTTGTTGGAAGCAATTTGATTAAATTCTTCAATGAGAAGTTGTTTTTCAATGTCCTGGTTTTGAATATGAACCACTTCAGTATTGTTATATTCTTGCCGCTGACGAGAATATTCACTGCTTACAAACGAAATAACTTCGGGCTTGAATGGAAGTTGAGCAATCAATTTTGCAACAACGTCCGTCGGCGCATCGGGATTAATAACAATGTAATGAGATTTATTGTTTTCGGAAGCTGGAATATATACAACTGGTTCATTTTCCGATTGAAGCAATACTACTTCAGGATAAACAAGGTTGTTTTGAGTACTTTCTATCGTTGTGTTATTTTTATTGCCTGAATCTGTATTGTTATTGGTTGATAAAATGTAAACCAATGTAACAATAGCAGCTGCTGTAAATACGATTGATGCAATCTGAAGAGGATTCAATTTGAAGGATGACTTTGGCGTTACCTTCGATGTTTTATTCAAAATATCCGAGCTGAGCTTGTCGAAATACCCATCAGGTACGGAAAAAGGATTTGAACTGGCGCTTTTATCGAGGCCATGCAAAACGGGATCGTCTCCCATTGGTATATTTCTGTGAAAATTTTTCATCATTATGCCTCTTTGACTTAATAAAACACTGAACGTTTAATCCGTTTTTAAAATTTCTTCAATTTTTTTTACTGCAATGTGATACGAAGCTTTTAGCGTTCCAATGCTGACTCCAACAACATCTGCGATTTCCTGATAGCTCATAGCGTCGAAATAACGCATGATGAACACAAGCTTTTGACGTGCTGGCAGCGTTGCAACAGCAATCTGAAGCTTTCGCTGAATTTCGCTTCCTTCAAAATAAACGTCGGCTTCAATCTGTTCGCCAAAACCTTTGCGCATTTCGTCGATGGAGACAAAATATTGACTTTTTTTGCTTTTTAAAAAAGAAATGGCTTCATTTGTTGCAATTCGATAAATCCAAGTGTAGATTTTCGAGTCTTCGCGAAACCTTTCAATGTTCTGCCATACTTTTACAAAAGTGTTTTGCACAACGTCGTTGGCATCGTCGTGGTCAACTACTATTCTCCTTACCAACCAATATGTTTGTTCTTTGTATTTATTGAGCAACATCTCAAAGCCACTTGTGCGTGTGGCTTCAGATTTAAGCAGATTCAGAATTTCCGGATCTGTGATTTTGCTCATATATATAAGTTAATTATGCGCATTTTTGCGAGAGATAGCCTTTTTAGTTGCTTCAACTATATTTGCTGCTTTTAAGCCGAATTTTATCATTAATTCGTCGGGGGTGCCGCTTTCTCCAAAATGATCTGGCATCGCAACTATTTCCAATGGACTGGGTATTTTTGTTGCCAATAAACCTGCAACGGCTTCTCCCAAACCTCCTGCAACAACATGCTCTTCGGCAGTAACAGCACATCCTGTTTTTGAGATGCTCCTTGTTAGAATTTCTTCGTCGAGGGGTTTGATTGTATGAATATTGATTATTTCAACCGACAATCCTGCTTTCTCAAGTTCGCGTGCGGCTTCGATGGCTTCCCAAACCAAATGACCAGTGGCTACAATTGTTGCATCGGTACCTTCGCTGAGCAAAATGCCCTTACCTATTACGAATGGTTCGTCAATTGGACTAAAGTCGGGAACAACTGGGCGGCCAAATCGGAGATATACTGGACCATCGTAATCGGCAATTGCCTGAGTTGCTCTGTATGTTTGCGAATAATCGCAAGGATTAATTACAACCATATTGGGCAAAGCACGCATCATGGCAATATCTTCCATTATTTGATGGGTTGCTCCATCTTCGCCAAGTGTTATTCCAGCATGCGATGCACATATTTTTACATTTGTGCGGCTATAAGCTACACTTTGACGAATTTGGTCGTAAACTCGACCAGTCGAAAAATTGGCGAAAGTTCCAGTGAAGGGAATCCAACCCGAAAGTGCTAAACCAGCCGCCATTCCAATCATATTGGCTTCGGCAATTCCAGTTTGAAAAAAACGCTCTGGAAAATCGTTTTGAAATGCATTCATTTTAAGCGAACCTGTGAGATCGGCACATAATGCTACTACTTTTGGATTTTTCTTTCCCAAATCGTGCAATGCATCTCCAAATCCTGATCTGGTGTCTTTTTTCTGTCGTATTTCGAACTCTTTCATCTATGGTCGTTTTAAAAAATTGAAATGTTCACTTTGGTCATGGTTCCTGTTTTTACTGAAAATGATTTTTCAAGTGTAAACATCGACCTGTTTTGATATTTTGTGCGATAAACCGCAACATAATCGCCTGGCTGCAGCAAAAGTGCTTCTTGATCGCCTGTACCTTTAAAATTATATACCCAATCGAGGTTGTTGTTGCTTCTCACATACAAGCTTCCATAGCCACTTCCAGGAAATTGTAAAATGGCCGTTCCAGGTCCAGGAACTTCAACAGTTGTAGTTGTACTCTGATCTATTTTGACATCGCTCACAACTGTACGTGGCAATGTCATAATCTCTAAGTCGTACTTGCCAACAATATACTTCTCGCGCTGGTTGGTAAATTGGGTGTTCAATGTTTGCATCGAACCCGACTCTCGTACAATATACAAAATCTGATTTTTGTTGGCAACCGAAGTACTGCCTACTTTCACTTCGAGCATTCCTTGTGGTGCATCAACGCCAACAATTGTATGCTTGCCTGGTGTAAGGGTCAGCGAATCGATGAATACTGGCGGAATGGAGTGAACCTGTATGCGATAATTCAACAATGGATCAACAACGAGTGTGTCGGGCAAACCTTTGTTGTTGAGCGTGTGAATGAAATTGTATTTGGGTAAACCACTCAATTTGTCGTAGAATGTCATATTCACATTAGTCTCTGTCGGATTGCCATTAATGTCGAGTAAATTCACTTGGCAGCTTGTTGAATTAAGTGCCTGCGAAATCACAATATTCAAAGCTGTTCGAAATTCTTTTTCAGTGGTGGCATCGAAATACGTGCCTACGCACTCAAATT
Organism: Acetofilamentum sp.; assembly: GCA_020720525.1. Taxonomy (GTDB): domain Bacteria; phylum Bacteroidota; class Bacteroidia; order Bacteroidales; family DTU049; genus GWF2-43-63. Next base: position 8,633 of record DYON01000044.1, on the reverse strand, counting down.
GTTCTCGAAAACTTTTTCCAATACCTATAATAAAAGGTTTGAGAATAATTCCTTTCTTCTGCAGTGCAAGTGAAACAGCACATGGGTCGCCATCGCATTCTTCGAGACCATCGGTTATTAAAATTACAATATTTCTACAATGATCGCATGGTGGAAAATCGCCGCCAGTTTTTTCGAGCGAATAGGCAATGGGCGTAGTTCCTCGAGGATTAATAGTCTTGAGTTTGAGCTTTATTTTTTCAATATTGTTTGGACCAAAAGGAACTTCGAGTCGCGTGTCGTCGCAATCTTGTGGTGGATAATCTTTGGTGTGTCCATAGCAACGTAGAGCTAGCTCTAAATTGGGAACTGGTTCTAAACTATCGAGCAAATCGGTCATTATTTTTCTGGCAATCGTGATTTTCATGTCGCTTTGCCAACGTCCATACATCGACTGACTTGCATCAAATAAAAACAAAATGCGTGTTGTAATCACCTTTTCTTTCTGAACATTGGTTGTTTGTGCATTCAACCAAATTGTTGCAGTAATTAGAAAAACAATAATAGCCGCATGTTTCATCATAGTTTAGTAGTCTCCATAGGTTTCGGCTAGTTCTGAAAGTGCTGTTGCAAGTTGCTCGTCGTTTGGTGGAGACCCATGCCATTTATGACTTCCCTCCATAAACGAAACACCTTTTCCCATGATGGTTTTCATTAGGATAACTATGGGTTTGCCTTTTCTCGTATCCGATTTTGCAATTTCCATTGTTTTAATTATTTCATCTATGTTGTGCCCGTCCATTTCGAAAACTGTCCAGCCAAAAGCCTGCCATTTTGCAGCAAGATTGCCAAGCGATAATACTTCGTCAACTGGACCATCAATCTGCTTGCCATTGTAGTCGATGGTTGCAATTAGATTGTCAACTTTGTTGGCTGCTGCATACATGGCTGCTTCCCAAATCTGTCCTTCCTGAAGTTCTCCATCTCCATGCAATGTGTAAACAATGGAGTTGTCTCCACCGAGTTTTTTGCCCAAAGCGCAGCCAATTGCAACCGAAAGCCCTTGCCCCAGCGAACCAGATGCAATGCGTATTCCAGGTAAATGCTCGGCTGGAGTTGGATGTCCTTGCAAACGAGAATTGAGCTTTCGAAATGTAGCTAATTCGTTCACACCGAAATAACCACTTCGAGCCAACACGCTATACCAGGCTGGACTTATGTGTCCGTTTGAAAGAAAAAACACATCCTCACCTTTTCCATCGATTTGAAAATGAGTTGGGTTGTGCTTCAAAATTTTAAAATACAGGGCTGTGAGAAAATCGGTGCAACCCAACGATCCGCCTGGATGCCCCGATGCAACAGCGTGTACCATTCTCACTATGTCGCGGCGCACTTGACTGGCCATTTTTGTTAAATCTTCACTCGAATGCATTTTTTGGTTCAAAGATAAACTTAATAATTTTATTAGGTGGCAATGTGCAAAGATTCAATTAACAATTTCTTCTTAATAAATGCTATTTCAATATTCACAGCCGAACAAAAAAATCCCGTTCAAAAAATGAATAGGATTTTATCAATTGCAATTCCAATTTATACGTTTTGCAAAACGTCAATCACCAATTGGTAAAAACGGCTTACAGTTGGAATAAGTAGTTTTTCGTCGGGGCTATGAACTCCACGAAGTGTGGGCCCAAACGAAACCATATCCATGCCTGGAATTTTTTCGCTAAATAGACCACATTCGAGTCCTGCATGAATTGCTCGCACAACTGGCTTTGAGCCAAATTGTTTTTCGAACTGCTGAACAGTGATGTCGAGAATAGCACTTTTGGGATTGGGTGTCCATCCTGGATAACCGTCGCCTTGGGTATATTCAAACCCAGCCAGACGGAAAACCGCAGCAGCCATATTGTTGATGTTTTCTTTTGCACTTTCAACCGAGCTTCGCTGGCTTGTAGCTACTATTATCGTGTTGTTGCTAATTTTTATCGATGCTAAATTGGTCGATGTCTCTACAAATCCTTCAATATCCTGAGCCCAAGCAATTACGCCATGTGGCATTGCGTAAATGAGGTTGAATAAATCGCTGGTGGTTTTGTTGTCGATTACTTGCGTAGGTATAGCAGCAGGTTTTATTGCAACTTTAACGCCCGAGTCGGTAACTTTCAGCTCAAGGGCAACTGTATTGTTGAATTTTTCGATGTAATCGATAATTTCAGCTTCTTTTTCAGTTGGCACCAGAATAGTTGCTACTGCATCGCGGGCAATAGCATTTCGTAGATTTCCACCATCAATTGTTGCAAGGCTCATATTGGTTTTATTCGCTATTTCCCAAAGAGCCCGACCAAGAATTTTATTGGCATTGCCAAGCCCTTTTTGAATATCGTCGCCCGAATGGCCACCTTTCAGCCCCGAAACTGTTATTTCGAGTGCTTTTGTGCCTGATGGAGCTGGTTCGAAGCTGAATTTTCGTGTTCCGGTTGTATCGCGACCACCAGCACATCCAATAAATATTTCGCCTTCGTCTTCGCTGTCGAGATTAATCAAAATACGGCTTTTGAGCATTTCGGGTTTAAGAGCAAAAGCTCCTGTTAGTCCAGTTTCTTCGTCAACTGTAAACAGACATTCAATAGGTCCATGCTCTATGTCGGATGCTTCGAGCAATGCAAGTTGTGTGGCTACACCTATACCGTCGTCGGCTCCAAGTGTGGTGTTGGTTGCTTTCACCCATTCGCCATCTATTCGTGGAACTATAGGGTCGGTATCGAAATTGTGGTTGCTGTCGGCAGTTTTTTCGCAAACCATGTCGATATGGCTTTGAAGTGCAACCCATGGTTTATTTTCGTAACCCGAAGTTGCCTGTTTGCGAATTACAACATTCCCAACTTCGTCGGTGATGGTTTCAAGATTTAGCTTTTTGCCAAATTCGAGAAGATATTTCACCATCTTTTCTTCTTTTTTCGAAGGGTGGGGAATGGTACAGATTTTGGCAAAATAGTGCCATACACGTGTGGGCTCAAGTCCCTGTAAAACGTTTTCCATTTTGGTATTCTTTATTATTTGTTTTCAGAAAGTCAAATGTACAGATTTTTTTAAAACCAAAGCTGTCATATTTTACTGAAGCTAACATCTCGAATGCTTCTGGAATTGAACGGTTTTTGTCGTTTTCGTTCGATTCCATGAGTTTTTTCTATTTTGAGCAAATCTACAAAAATGTGCAACAAATAGCTTGATTCAGTTGCTTTTCTTACTTTTGTAATTCAATTTACCTGAAATGAGTATTTGGAAAAACAATGGCAACCGACCAACCCGTTTCGGTTTTGGTGAAGGTGTTCGCGATGCTGCTATCAACAACAAAAATGTTGTTGGGTTGGGTGCCGATATCACTACCTCGGTATGCATGAATCTGTTTGCTGATGAATTTCCCAATCGTTTTTATTCGCTTGGTATTGCCGAGCAAAACTGCATTGGTGCTGCTTCTGGATTAGCTCTTACTGGATTAATCCCAGTTTTTAGCACCTATGGCGTTTTTGCATCGATGCGTGCCGCCGACCAAATTCGTGTTTCGGTTTGCTACAACAATTTACATGTAATTATTGGTGGTGCACATGCTGGGATTTCTGTTGGGCCCGATGGCGCAACACATCAAGCACTCGAAGATATTGCTGTAATGCGGGTGTTGCCCAATATGACAGTTTTGTCGCCTTGCGATGCCACGCAAGCCCGTTTGGCAACAATGGCTGCCATCAATCAACTCGCAGGACCAGTTTATATTCGCTTCGGACGCGAAGCGGTACCCGATTTTACGTTGCCAAAATCTTCTTTCGAAATTGGAAAGGGACAATTGATGCGTGAAGGATCCGACCTTACCATTGTGGCAACAGGAAATCTGGTGTGGCATGCATTGCAGGCAGCAGAAGAGCTTGCAAAAATGAATGTTGATGCTAGGGTGATTAATATCCATACCATAAAACCAATCGATCAAGAAATTCTGATTGAAGCAGCTCGTTCTACTGGGGCAATACTAACAGCCGAAGAACATCAAATTGCTGGAGGCCTGGGTTCGGCTGTTGCAGAAGTTTTAGCCGAGAATTACCCTGTTCCAATGGCATTTGTTGGTATGCGCAATTCGTTTGGCGAATCGGGACAACCCGAAGAATTGATGGAAAAATACGGCTTGAGTGCTGCCGGAATTGTATCGAAAGCACTCGAATTATACGAAAGGAAACAAAAATGAAGAAACTAACATTTGCTATTTTGCTTTTTGCCGCAACAATGCTGGCAGCATGTGGACAAAGTAAAGATACAACGCAAACCAATCCAAAAGAACCTCTTGAAGTTGAAAATGTTGTTGAAACAACCGATACCATTGCCAAGAAGTATTTGCTGGGTCAATTCGATCCGGCAAAAGAAAGCGATTTTTCGTTGATTGCTTCTGTTTATACCAATAAGACTGGAATTTACATGAAAACAGAAGCATACAAGTCGTTTATTGCCATGCGCGACAGTGCTCTGAAAGATGGAATCACGCTCACAATTGTATCGGCAACACGAACTTTTTGGCATCAGAAAACGATTTGGGAAAATAAATGGAACGGACGGCAATATGTTGGAGGTAAACTTCTAAATGTGGCTATTCCAGATCCATCGTTGCGTGCGCTTGAAATATTGAAATACAGCAGTATGCCTGGAACTTCGCGCCACCATTGGGGAACCGACATCGATATCAACAGTGTCGATCCGGCTTATTTCAAAACAGCTTATGGAATAAAAGTTATAGCTTGGCTCGAAGAACATGCGCCCGATTTCGGTTTTTGTAGGCCCTACACTCCTTTTGGCGAAGGTCGCACCAAAGGCTATCAGCCCGAAGAATGGCATTGGACATATACTCCCATTTCGTGCAAATATCAAGAAGCTTACAAAAATCAAATTGAATACACCGATATTGAAGGTTTCGATGGCGATGAAGTAGTATTCTCGACTCGGGTGATTGAGAATAATGTATTGGGTGTGGATGTGAAATGCTGTCAGTGAAAATTGTTGTTTTATATTTTGATTCATGTTTTTGTTGATAAATTGTCGAAACAATTGAATCAAATATCACTAACTTTGACCTGTGAATCCGAATGAAATTCAATCGAATCCGGAGCTTGAAATGGCTTTTGAGTTTGTGTATCGCACAAACCGCAATGTTTATCTTACAGGGCGTGCCGGAACTGGTAAAACCACTTTTCTCAATCGCTTGCGCCACGATTGCCCTAAACGGATGGTGGTAGCTGCGCCAACGGGTGTTGCTGCTATCAATGCAGGTGGAGTTACGCTTCACAGTTTGTTTCAACTGCCTTTTGCTCCTTTCTTGCCCGAAAGCTCGGGTATGAAAAACAATCCGCTCAATTCGATTCGCTACCGGCGCCAGAAAATAAGGCTTCTCAAAAGCATCGATTTGCTGGTGATTGACGAGATAAGTATGGTACGCGCCGACATTCTCGATGCCATCGACTCTTTGCTGCGAAAATATCGAATACACAATCTTCCATTTGGAGGGGTGCAGTTGCTGCTTATTGGCGATGTTCATCAGTTGCCGCCAGTGGTAAAAGACGATGAGTGGAAAATGCTTCGCTTTTATTACGACAATATGTTCTTCTTCAGCAGCACTGCATTCAAAAACTCCAATCCAGTGATTATTGAATTGCAACATATTTTCCGACAAAGCGATTTGGAATTCATTCAAATGCTCGAGAAAATTCGAAACAATGGTCTCGACAAACCAACCATGCAATTGCTCAACGAGCGCTGGAACAAGCATTTTATTCCTTCGGCGCACCCTGGTTACATTATTCTTACAACACACAATGCGCAGGCTACCGAAACCAACGAAACTCGTCTTTTAGAAATAAAAGGAAAGGAATACCGCTTCGATGCCGAGTTGTCGGGCGAATTTCCCGAATACATGTATCCCACTCAAAAGCATTTAATCCTCAAGCCAGGCGCTCAGGTGATGTTTGTGAAAAATGATTTGTCGCCCGAAAAGCAATTTTATAATGGGAAAATTGGACAAATTGTTCATATCGAAGACGATTTAATTGTTGTACAATGTCCCGGCGATGATGATACAATTGATGTAACGCCGCTTTCGTGGAAAAATGTTCGATTTACACTCAACGAAGCTACCCGCGAAATTGAAGAGGAGGAAATTGGTTCGTTCAGGCAATACCCGCTGAAACTTGCATGGGCTATCACAATACACAAAAGTCAGGGTCTCACTTTCGACAAAGTGGTGGTTGATGCTGCCTGGGCTTTTGCCCATGGGCAAGTTTATGTTGCTTTAAGCCGCTGTCGCACACTTGAAGGGCTGGTGCTGAGCTCTCCAATTGGTTATGGAAGTATTATTACCGACCAACAAGTGCTCGATTTTAATCGTCGCTCCGAAGATTTTATTCCCGATAATCGCGAGCTCGAAGTATCGAAAGTGTTGTTTCAAGAAGAGCTTTTGCAGCAGTTGTTTACTTTCGATGCTATGCAACGAACTCTCTTGCATATTCGTAAACTTGCCATCGATGCAGGAACTGCTGTTCACTCGGGGTTGTTGCCCGAGATTTCGCAAGTCTTTGAGCATTTCAATGTTCAAGTAAACACAGTAGCTCAGCGCTTTCATCGTCAACTTTCAACTTTGTTTGCCGGTTTTAGCAACGAAGGCGGCGAAGAGCTTGTGAGGCAGCGAACGTTGGCCGCTGCAAAATATTTTTACGAAAATTTGAAGCTGATATTCGATTTTACGGTGCATGTTGAACTCAATTCGGACAATATGACGGTTGAGACCGAATTGGTAGAACAAGCCGAAGAATTGCAGAAGCAAGTTTCCATTTCGCGTGCCTGTTTTGAAGCATTGCAGAAGAATTTCGACGTGTTTTCGCTGCTTCGCACGCGGTCGAATGCCGATCTCGACTTCAGGTTTAGTAGGCGAACCACCATTTACGAAAAATCGGGTTCGCATGTTGAACACCCCGATTTGTATAAGATTCTGAAGATTTGGCGCGACCGCATTGCAAAAGATTCCGACATGGAAAAATATCGGGTTTTGCCCAACAAAGCTGTGGAAGAAATTGCCAATACACTTCCTGTAAGCTATACCGACCTGAAGAAAATCAAAGGTCTTGGAAAGAAAAAAATCGAGTTTTTTGGTGACGATATCATGTCGATTGTTGTTGCTTTTTGCAAGGACCGAGGACTCAAAATCCCGATGCTTCCTGGCGAAGAAGAGATGTTGAAGTTGCCTGAAAAAATGAAAAAAGTCGATTCGGCAACTGTCTCTTTCAATATGCTGAAAGAAGGAAAAACTCTGAAACAAATTGCAGCAGAGCGTGGTATGACCGAGGGAACAATTGCCAATCATTTGGTGAAATTTATTTCCGATGGCGAACTCGATGTTTCGCAGCTCATTTCACGCGAAAAAGGTCAGCGCATTATTGATGAAATCGGCGATAAAAAAGTAGTGTCGCTCAAAGCACTCAAAGATGAACTTGGTGACGATGTAAACTATCACGAAATAAGATGGATGGTTGCTTTTATCGAAAGAGAAATGGCGTGATCGCGACGTAAAATTCGATTAATTTTGAATACCGAACAACCCTTTCCAAAAAATACTTTTGCAACATAAATCCCTATTGGAATTTCAGCAAAGTCGATTTCCATCAAATGGGGTTGTAGTTTTATTGTGATATGAATTTGCTTGCCAACACAATCAAAGATTAAGATATTTGTAATTGATTCATTTTGGGATTCAATTCTAAGTAATTCGGTTACAGGATTTGGAAAAACATGGATTGTTGTTGGAAATGAATTTGTACTTAAAGGCCTCGATATTCCTGCGTAGAGCAATGATATGTACAAAGCCACTCGTCGTTCAACAGTTTTACTCAAAGGCAGTGGTTTTGCCGAAACAGCGCATTTGTTTCGTGCCATGCTCATTTTTATTGCTGTTTTGTTTCATCTTGCCATCTGGCGATATAGGAAGACGGTGTAATTTGGAGGGTTTCTTTTATCTTTGCAAAAAAAATGTCGCTTACTCCTGCTCGTCAAAAATGGAAATTCGTTCGATGGCCAAGAATCGTAATTTCTCAAGCAATTCTCCGACTATGTGGCTGGCGCTATCGATATCTTATTCCGCGAGAAATTACCAAATCGGTGATGCTGGTTGCGCCTCACACTTCGAACTGGGATTTTATTCTTGGGCGACTTTGCTACAATGCACTCGACATTAGGGTTCGTTTCATGATTAAAAAGGAAATGTTCTTTTTTCCTGTTGGTATTTTTCTGCGAATGTGGGGTGGAGTGCCTGTTGATAGAAAAAATCCAGGCAATATTACAGAACAAGCATCGGGCATGTTTGCTCGCTACGACGAACTTACGTTTGGAATCACTCCCGAAGGCACGCGCAAACCCAATCCACGATGGAAAAAAGGTTTTTACCGTATTGCCATGCATGCAAATGTTCCAATTGCTTTTACCTACCTCGATTATGGAAAAAAAGATGCCGTTGTGGGTAAGATTTTTTATCCAACTGGCAATTATAGCGAAGACATGAAAGAAATTGCAGCTTATTTTGCCAAAGTAACACCAGCTCACCCCGAAAACTATGTAACGCCGGAATTTTA
>DYON01000359.1 GCA_020720525.1 Acetofilamentum sp. | reverse complement strand
GAACCATCTTGCGAGGGTGCACCCGACGTGTGGGACTGCGCTTCGCGCGTGCGCGGTTTACAAGCATTTCGCGTACGCGTGGCTTCGAGTTTTTCCTGCTCCCAAGCATTGTCCACGCTCGCTCACACGCAGGTAACGCAAACCGTTAGCCGCTTGCTCATAAGCAAGCAAAGAAACTCTAACCAATTTCTAGATATAAGGAGAAAAAATGTCACCAATAAAAATACCATCTGGGCAATGGACGTGTGTTGAATGCAGTAAAACATTCGAACCAAGTAATAAAAATGCGTTACAGGCCACTGCAATTCTGCCTTTCGATATTGTATCTAAGGGCATTTGCGATAATGGACACCAAATCTGCGCAGGATGTTTGGAGAAACTCGGTTACAAAACAGGTAAAACATGCAAAATTTGCTCAAAACCAGTACAAGTGCTAACTTCTAAACAACTCTATGATATTCTTTTCAAGTGATGAAATGAAAAAGAGAAACTTATGGGCAAATATAAATGTGATGTAGAAGTAGGGCGTAGTGGCTTTTTAGGCTTGGGCGGGGCAATAACTTGTAACAAACCCACGAACTTTCGTTGTCCCAATTGCGGCAAAGCGGTTTGCGAGCAATGCGGCGTAGAATTTACTTGGCGTTGGTCTTACCATATATTTGTTGGGTATGTATGCGGTGGAAATTGTTTGAAAGGTTTGTTCGCAAATGGAAGTATTACGAAAGGCTGGTTTCCAGATTCCAAACGCGAAGTGGCTGAATGGGCAGGAATAGAATACAGCATATCAAAAACAAATGTTGGTTTCGGCACTTTCAACGGGAGAAGTATGGACGACCATAATTTTTACCAACAATGTGAACCTTATAGTTCACAAAAAGGCTATAAGGTTTTTATGGAGTGGCTCAAAAATAAGCGGGAGCAAATATGAAAGTAAAAATCTTGTGGTGGAAATCGCCCGACGGTTCTCAAGTTGAAGTAGTGCGTGCTTACGATGAAGCCATTGAACGCGCTGAACAAGATTTTCAGTTAGTAAAAGACGATAAATCAAGAATTTGGAGTTTAACGGTTATTGATTATGTAGAACGACCAGCGGTTATTCCTGACCCAATGCCGTTATCAGACGCAGAACGAGAACGATTCACATATCCCTTAAATCTTAATGATGATAACATTTTCTAAATCTAATTTTGTATGCCAAAAATCATTCCCCATGAAAAGGAGTAAACATGAGTGGCTCTTGTGAATTCAAAATAAAAAAAGGTTTGTTCAGTTCCGAAAATTGTCCTGCAACAACAAATTATCGTTGCCCAAATTGCGGAAAACATATTTGCGAAGCGCACGGAACCTATTTCACTTGGAAGTACAGGGGCTATCAAATTACAGGCTTCACTTGTGGTAGTCAGTGTTCTTATGGACTCTTTGCAAACGTTGGTTTTACAAAAGGCACTTTTGACGACCAAAGTAAATGGAATGCCTTAAATCAATGGGGCGGAATGAATTGTGGCTATTGTGATTACAAACAAGGAGAAATAATGATGGATGGTGAAGTGCTATCACCACAACTATTCCAGAAATATTCCCCTTATCGAAAAGTTCCAGCCGCATTTCATGGGAAAGTATAAAGAGATTTTCAAAATGACAAAACAATGTCAAAATCGAGTTTTCACAGGATGGTTTTCATCGAAACCATGCCCGAATCCAGCCAGATTTCGTTGTCCTGTATGCGGAAAGTGGATTTGCGAAAGTCATGGAATACCTTTCACCGCTCATTTTTGGTCAGAACAATTGTCAGGGTGTTTATGCGGCACTGAATGTCAGAAAAAATTATTTGGGTGGCCCGCCATTTTGAAAAATTATGCTCGTAAAGAAGGTTATGTTGATTCTGAATGGGGATTAATTAGCAAACCTGCTAACCATATTGGAAGTGGGTTTACGATTAATAACAGAGATATTGATGAACTTATCCCGCTCGGCTACCAAAATTTGACATGGAAAAATACCCCAGGGGTAACTGAATTTCAAAATAGGAAACGAGAATAGGATAAAAAACTATGAAAGCAAAAATTTTATGGTGGAAGTCACCTGACGGTTCGCAGGTTGAAATTGTACGGGCTTATGATGAATATATTGAACGTGCCGAACAAGATTTTCAGTTGGTAAAGGAAGATAAGTCTCGCTTATGGAGTTTGACAGAAATTGATTTTATTAAACAAGAAGTACCTCCTCCTGGTCTTGACCCTACAAAAAATCAAGATGACGATTTACCACCTGATTCTGCGCTTGAGCAGTTATTCTAAATTCGCACAAGATTTATGCAAATATTTTCTATTGGATGGTAATACCTTGTTTCAATTAGCAAGTCTTCAGTTCATCCAGCGCCCAACAAAGCGTTCTCAGAAACCCGCCCCTCAGGACCTCCTGCCGGGCTGAA
>DYON01000043.1 GCA_020720525.1 Acetofilamentum sp. | reverse complement strand
GCGTAAGAAAAGCCAATTTGCGTGGGTTTTAAGGTGTTAAGCGCCTAATCAACCGCAAAAAACGCCGAGAGAACACTTGTGATAAACGTAGTGGTCCGCAGAGGATTGCCGATACAAACAAACGGCTTTTGTAAAAACACATTATCCGCGAAAATCCGTTTAACCGAGACACGAAGTGGCGAGCTCTTGAACACATTTGGAAGAAATTTAAGAAGTGAAAAATCCTGTGTAAATCCGTGTTCTATAAAATACTGAAAAGCAATTGGCAAAACCAATTCTCGTCGGTATTCTCTGCGTCTTATCTCTGCGCAAAACTCTGTGCACTCGGCGGTTGGCTGAAAAATTTTAAGATCAATAGAAATTTAGACAGTTACTCAGATTTTTTGTAGATTTGTAAAAAATAGCTCTATGAAAAAACTTGTTTTATTGATATCGGCTCTTTTGTTTGCTGGATTTGTTTCTGCACAAACCACAACTACTGGCAACGAAAGCACAACAGGCTTAAAAATGGGTTTTCATGCCGGAATAAATACCAGCAAATTTGCAACCGAACTCAATGGCGACAGCACCGATGTGAGTGCCCGCATTGGGTGGCAAGCTGGGATTATGCTTCGCTATGGTGGTCGCTTTTTCGTTGAATCGCATCTCGAACTTGGGCAGAGTACCATCGGTTTGATAACACCCGACACATCGCTTGTAAATATTGAAACAAAAGTATATCGCAGCTTTGTAACCATCCCTGTAATGCTTGGTTACAAATTGTTTCAAAGTCCCGATGGTTCGAGCTCGTTTCGAATCATGGCTGGAGCCGAAGCCATGGCTATCTTGAAAACAAAAATCGACGAAAACCTTTTCTATTTCACCAAAGACGATTTTGAACCGTTTTCGTTTGCTGCATATAGCGGAATTGGAGCCGATTTATGGATTATTCGTCTCGATTTGGGATTGCATTACGGGCTCACACCCATGTTGCAAACCGACGACAATTCGTACAATGTGATGACAACTTTCAACGTAGGAATAACCTTTTAAATAAAAAAACCATGAAATTTGAATTGCCACCTCTTCCTTGGGCAGTCGATGCTCTAGAACCCATTATTTCAGCAAAAACAATTGAATTCCATTACGGAAAGCACCATCAGACGTATGTAAACAATCTCAACAATTTATTGCCTGGCTCTGCTTTCGAAGATGCTTCGCTCGAAGACATCATACTTGAAGCCGATGGTGGAATTTTCAACAACGGTGCACAAGTTTGGAATCATACTTTTTATTGGAATTGTTTGTCGCCCAATGGTGGTGGCGAACCAACAGGCTCGCTTCTCGATGCAATTGTGCGCGATTTTGGCTCGTTCGAAGAATTTAAAAAGCAATTTACAACTGCTGCCGCAACATTGTTTGGCAGTGGCTGGGCTTGGCTTTGCACCGACGACAATGGCAAACTCTCCATTGTTCAAGAATCGAATGCTGGCAATCCGATGCGCCGCGACCTTGAACCATTGCTCACCTGCGATGTATGGGAACACGCTTACTATCTCGACAAGCAAAACCGCCGCCCCGATTATATTGCTGATTTTTGGAAATTAGTCGACTGGGAAGCTGTTTCGGAAAGATACTAGGGAGTTTTTAATCCCATCAATGGAACATTCTTTATTATCCCCAAATTTCAACTAAGCAAAAATCATCATTTTTAGCACATTCCGATTGAACATTTCGAACAACAATTGAAATAGGTGAAAGGATTGCTTATTTTATGCAAAGTTGTTATATAACTGTGGACATAACAAGAATGGTGACAGCCAAAAACAGAATTCCAAGAAAAACAGCAATAACACCATAGTTGTCTTTTTTGTATTTGTCTTTGTTTCGTCCAACCAAAATGAGGTTGGTGATTCCAAGAATAATTGCCAAAGCTGCAAGAATTGCTCCCCCAATCATGCTGAAAAATAAAAATACAGGAAGCGATAATAAGGAAAAAATTACAGCTGTCGTTCCCGTTTGCTCGTGCCTGAGCTTTGGGGTAGCGATATTTGCATTTAAAACAACTGGAACTGTATCGACATAAGTTGCATTATCGATGTTGCTGCAATTGCTGATTTTCCCTTTATCTCCATTGTAGTATTTGATGTAGTTTACAGCATCTCTGTCTATTCTCATTTCGGTTTGTTGTTTATCGCAACTGACATAGAAGACCATTGCATCTGTTATGTCGGTCACTTTGCCCTCGATGATATTTCCATTGCAAAGCACTATTTTGTCGCAAATAGGCTTCGACAGCCCCTTTTCGATGCACGTATCGGGGTGGTTAATTGAACTACCACCATGCTCATCAATTAATGGTTGATTTGGATTTGTTTGCAACGGCACGAAAGCAGCAATACTGGGTTTAACGAAATAATTGGATGGCATTTGGCCGAAGCGAATAAAAAAACCATTCTGATATTTTCGTTTTTGAATACCATTGCTATTAAACAACTTGTTGGAGGTACACGATGAAAATATCACTGCCGAAATGAGCAAAAAATAAGTAAAAACAGATTTCATTCCAGTAGATTATTGACCTGCTAAATAATTAATGAACCAAATAAAAATGGCTATTGAAAGTATCCCAAATAGGATTCCAAAAACAGCCTGAGCTTTGCCGGTTTTTTCACCTCCACTCATTTCAATTTTACCAAAACCAATTACTCCAAATATGATAGCCAATAAGCCCAAAACAGCGCCGCCAAATGCGCTTAAAAGCAGAGTGGATATAACACTGATAAAGCCCAAACTCAACGAAGCAGAAGCCATCTGGTCGGTTGTTGTTTTGCTCTTTGATTCATGGCTTTTCGCTGGCGTATTCACCACGTTCACGATGCTGTCGTTGAAAAGTGTCACAACTTCGTTGCTGCCAGAGTAATATTTGATTAGGAATACCGAATTCTTTTCTATCACAATTTCCTGCTTAGCTTGGTCGCAGGTTAAATATATTATCTGTGTATCGGTTATTTTTAAAATCCTTCCCTCAATAATGGTTCCATCGCGAAGAATGATTTCGTCGCAGATTGGTTTTGTTGGAGTTGTCTCGATATTGTCAAAAATATCATTTTCGGATGGTCGAGTTAGATCAATTGTTTTGGTTGTTGGGGGTTTTTCATCGGTTGTAACAATCGATTTTTGTGCTTTGAAATCATTGGATATTGATTTTGGCTCTTTTGCTGAATTATCGCTATTTGATGCAATGGCGATATGTTGTTTTGAAACAAGCGAAGCTCCTTTTGTGTATTTTCTATTCTGAATAACACCCTTGTTGAATATCTGATCGTTTACCGAACAAGAAAACATGAGGATAGAAAGCAAAAGAAATAGTATAAATATCCGATTATTCATTGTTAATTTGTTTTTGCTAAAATAAAAAAAATATTACATAAATGCTATATTGTCTAAACTATTTCAAAACTTTCTATAAATTCAGGAACAGGAAAACCAGAAACTCCACCTGAGAAAAAAATAATTGAGTAAAAAACAATTGAAACCGATGCTCTACTTCTTACTCCCAGTTGCATAGGGCGTAGCCGCTAAATCGGCAAACATTCCTTTTTGAAATTTAAAATACCCCGACATGGCTATCATGGCTGCATTGTCGGTAGTAAAACTCATTTTGGGAATATGAAGGTCGAGTTGATGCTTTTCGGCAAGCTGTTGCATAGCTTTTCGCAATGCCGAGTTGGCCGATACTCCACCAGCAAGAGCCAGTGTTTTGATGCCCGTTTGCACAACTGCTTTTTCGGTTTTTTCGACCAAAATATCAACAATTGTCTTCTGAATCGATGCGCACAAATCGGCTGTATGCGATTCGATAAAATGATCGTTTTTTTTCAATTCGTCGCGCAAAAAATACAGAAACGAGGTTTTAAGTCCAGAAAAGCTGAAGTTGAGTTCGGGAATGCGTGGTTTTGCAAACGAAAAAGCATCGGCATTGCCTGTTTGAGCCATTTTGTCGATCATGGGTCCTCCAGGATATGGGAGGCTCATTATTTTTGCAGCTTTGTCGAACGTTTCTCCTGCGGCATCGTCGATGGTGCTACCAATTATTTCCATGTCGAACGCATCTTTTACAACAGCGAGCTGAGTGTGCCCACCCGAAACAATCAGACATAAAAAAGGAAATGCGGGCAATTTTCGAGTTTCATCGGGTTCGAGCAGAAAATTTGCCATCACATGTGCATGTATATGATCGATGTCGATAAGCGGAATTCCAAGAGCCCAAGCAAACGATTTGGCAAAGCTAATACCAACCATAAGCGAACCAAGCAACCCCGGACCGCGAGTAAAAGCAACCGCCGATAGTTGTTTTTTGTCTATATTTGCATTACGGATGGCAGCTTCGACAACCGGAATGATGTTTTGCTGATGTGCTCGCGAGGCAAGTTCGGGAACTACTCCACCGAATTGCTCGTGTACTTTTTGACCCGCAATCACGTTGCTGAGCATAACATTGTTGCGCAATACAGCTGCCGATGTGTCGTCGCACGAAGATTCTATGCCCAAAATTAAAACGTCCATTATTCGGTTTTCATGAGCAAAATTAGAAAAAAAACTGGTAGAATACTGCTGATTGCCTATGTGGTAATCTTCTGCATTCCGGCAGCCCTATTTGCTTTGTTGCGAACGCCTCTCATTCAGCAGTTTATTGCCAACAAATTGGCTGCATATTTTTCGGACGAATTGCACACAAAGGTCATGATTGGCTCTATCGACATCCGATTTCCGCTCGACATTACCCTTTGCGATGTGTATGTCGAAGATTTGCACCGCAAACCGCTCATTTCAGCACGCGAAATCACAATAGCTCCCGAAAATCTCGATTTCAGTTTCAGCAGCCTCGAATTCGAGAAAGTGCTTTTTAACGAAGCAAATTTTCGCCTTGTAAAATACCACGGCGACGACAAGCCCAATATCGATTTCATTGTTTCCTATTTTTCGGGAAAGCCCCAAGAAAAATCAAGCGAGAAGAAAACGTCGTCATCTTTGTATGTGAACATTGTTGAATTGCGCAATTGCAGTTTTATTTATCAAGACCAGAATCGCGACACGTTGCATGCCTCAAACATCAATTTCAACAATCTTATGCTCACCAATGTGAGTTTGATTGCAGATAATATCAACATAGCCGATAGTATTACCAGTGTCAACATTAAACATTTGGTCTGCACCGATCGGAGCGGATTTAACCTTTTTCATCTTTCGTCGCAGTTTTCGATGACAAGCAACCAGATTAAAGCAAGTAATGTTGAATTGCTCACCAACAACAGTTCGCTCAATCTCGATTTATCGTTCCGCTACGATTCGATGCCCGATTTCAACGATTTTGTCAACAAGGTTACTATTGATGCCAATTTCAGAAAGTCGAAACTGAGTTTTGTCGATATTGTTAGCTTCGTTCCTGCACTCAAAGGGATAGATAATACAGCAATTGTAACAGGTTATGCACATGGAACCATTTCGAACCTTTATGCCGAAAACATGAAGTTGGAAACGGGCAAAAAAACCCATTTGTATTTCAATTTGAGCATGAAAGGATTGCCCGATTTCAATAGCACCAATATTCATTTCGAATTAATCAATGGAAATGTTCTGCTTGCCGATTTGGAGCAACTATCGCTGCCAGGTGGGGAAAAACTAAATCTGGGAAAATCGCTTGGCAATTTGAATTCGGCTGCTATCACAGCCAATTTTGATGGAACCATCGAAGATTTTGCAGCTAATGTGATAGCTAAAACCAATTCGGGATTTGTGAAAGCCGATGTGGTTTCGCATGGTGCCTTTCCCAATCCAGTATATAGCGGCAATGTTCTTGTGGAAAACTTCAATTTGAATCCTTTTGTTGGAACCGCTGTTCCGCTTGGTGCTATTACGGCTTCTGTCGATTTTGCTGGACATGGAGCATCCGAAACCAACTATTTTGTAGAAGGGAAGGCGGAAATTGCATCGATTGACTACAACCACTACACCTATTCATCTATACAGGTGAATGGAAAAACCAAGCCTGGTTCGTTCGAGGGTAGGCTACTGATGAACGATCCGAATGCTGCACTCGATTTTAATGGAATAATCGATTTTAGCGAATCGTTGCCGGTTTACGATTTTATTGCTCAAATTGAGAATATCAATCTTACCGCACTTCATTTCAACCGAAACGACAGTGCTGCTGGGCTTTCTGGGATTGTTGACATAAGCATCAAAGGAAACGATCCCGACAATATGCTCGGAAGGATAGGTCTCAACAATTTCGAATACTACGAAGGCAAAAATGATGTTTTTCTAAGTTCGCTTCAGCTTAAACTGGAGGAAATTGACTCGTTGAAGAAAAGAATTGAGCTGAAAAGCGATTTGGTGAATGGAAGCATCGAAGGACAATTTGTGTTTGCCGAGATTGGAAAGGCTTTGCAAAGCTATCTTTCAAACTATATTCCTTCTTATTATGCTGCCGATTCAACGGTGAAAAATCTAGCACAACAAGCGTTCTCTTTCAATTTTAGCATCAAAGATGTGCAGCCGGTTCTCAATATTTTTGCAACAGGGCTTGTTGTTAGTCCCAACTCAATTGCACGTGGCAATTTCAATTTGGCCGACAATTATCTCAAAACTGAAATTGCATCCAATTTTGTAAAATCGGGCAGCATCATGTCGGTGAATCCAGTTGTAATTGCCGAAACTTTCAACAACAACATTTATCTAACTGCTCAATGCGACCGACTTGTTTACAACGATAGCCTTGAGTTGGGCAATGTGGTTGTAAACACTGTCACGTTCAACGACAACTCGTCGTTTTCGCTATTTTGGAAAAACGAAAACAGCACAAAAGCCTATTCGGGCGATCTTTCGGGCGATATTCTTTTCCGAAAAGGGATGCCTTTGATGGTGAAATTCGACGAAAGCGACTTGGTATTAAACGATTCGCTCTATCATATTGCGGAAACTGGAGTAATTGAAGTAGATACCACCGAAATAAAAGTAAGCAACTTTGCTATTTACTCTTCGGCACAAAAGCTGATGATCGATGGTCGCATTTCGAAAGACCCCTACGACTTTATTCAAGTAAGTTTCGAAAATGTTTTGCTCGACGATTTCGACGATCTCACCCGCAGTGCTTCAATCGATTTAGAAGGAACCGTGAACGGATATGTCTTGCTAAGCAACTTGTACGATGTACCCGACTATCGCGCCGACATTCAAATTGGAAAGCTTTTTCTGAACAAGAATTTTGTTGGCGATGCCAACATCAAAAGCTCGTGGGATCAAGTAAAGCATGCTGTTTATAGCGAAGCCGAAATTATTTCTACGGGAAATGTTGGCTCCAATGTGCCGCTAAGCATAAAAGGCTTTTTCAATCCACGCGACAAGGAAAACATGCTCGACCTTACCGTTACACTCGACCGTTTCAATCTCAAGCTTATTCAGCCATATCTAAAATCGTTTTCGAGTAAAATCGACGGTTCCTGCGACGGAAAAATTGCCGTTAAAGGTAGTATCGACAAGCCCGATGTGATTGGAACAGTGACCTTTCGCAGAACCAATATTCTCATTGATTATCTTAATATGTATTATTCGTTTGCCAACACGCTTCAAATAAACAATTCGGAGATTTCGATGCGAAACACAACCTTCTTCGATGCGCATGGCAAATCTGCATTTGGCGATTTGGTTGTTACCCACAATCACTTTTCCGATTTTAATTTCGATATTTCGCTCCAACCCGAAAAAATGCAGTTTCTCAACACTACTGCTCGCGACAACGATTATTTTTATGGAACAGCCTATGCAAGTGGAATGGTGAAGATTTTTGGACCACCCAACAACATTTCCATCGAAGTGGCGGCTACAACCGACCCTGGCTCGGTGCTCTATATTCCAATCACTTCGGTTGGCGAAGTGTATGAGAACAATTTTATTTCGTTTGTTTCTGCTGCTGCCGATACTGGGAAAGCCGTTACCGACATCAAAGTAGGCGATACAGGTATCAATTTGGTTTTCGATCTCGATGTTACTAGCGATGCCGAAGTACAGATTGTTTTCGACCCCAAAATTGGCGACGTGATGAAAGGCCGCGGACAAGGTCGAATACGAATGACCATCGACCGAAGTGGCGAATTTTTGATGTTCGGAAGCCTCGAAATTGAAGAAGGCGACTATTTGTTTACGCTGGAAAATGTTCTCAACAAACATTTTCTTGTCGATCCGGGCGGAATTATTCGATGGAACGGCGATCCCTACGAAGGCGAAATGGACCTCGTGGCTCGTTACAATATTAAAACATCGCTTTATGAATTGGTTTCGGTGGCCGACCCATCCGAAATATACAAGAAAAAAGTACCCATAAGCTGTTTGATGCACCTCAGTGGCAATTTACTAAGTCCCGATATTTCTTTCGATCTCGATTTGCCAGGCTCCGACGAAAACACCAAAAACCTCGTGCATACCATCATTGGAAATCCCGAAGAAATGAATCGTCAGGTGTTTGCCTTGCTTATTCTTAACTCATTTATTCCTGCCGAGCGTAGCAGCTTCAATAGTCCTATCAGCCAAGGCGTTGGCGCAACTTCTTCGGAGCTTATCACCAGCCAGTTTAGCAACTGGTTGTCGCAAATCAGCAAGGATTTCGATGTTGGTTTTAGCTACAGCCAAGGCAATGAAGTTTCGACCTCGCAGGTAGAAGTAGCTCTTTCGACACAGATTTTCAACGATCGCATTGAACTTGAGAGCAATGTGGCTGTTGGTGGAAATCAGGTTGGAACTCCCGAAAATCAACAGGCATCGAGTATTGTGGGCGATGTGAGCATTGAATACAAAATCACCCCCGACGGAAAATTCCGCGTGAAAGCATTCAACCGTTCAAACACCGTTGATATTGTTACCAACAATGCGCCTTACACACAGGGTGTGGCATTTTTCTACCGGAGAGATTTTGATCGCTTTGGCGAATTGTGGCGACGCAAAAACAAACAAAAAACAACAGAATGATAAAATTGTTTTCTACCATGGCATTGTTGGTTTTTGTAGCGGTTGGATCGACCGCACAAAACAAAGTGAAAACCATGAAGCTGTTTGTAAATAAAAAAATCAGCGAAAAAGCCGAGTACAATTCCGACGGAAAACTCAATACAAGGGAAACTTTGGTAAACGACGATCCCGAAATGTGGTTCAAAGAAGTGAATGTGTATTCAGCTAATATGCTGCAAGAATCGGAACACTATCTGAATGGCCAGAGAATTACCGGATTTGAGTATTTCTACAACGAATACAATCAAATTGAACGACGAAGCGAAAAGGAAAACGACAGCGTTGTTGGTTATACGTATTTCGAGTACAACGATTCAAGAGCAATTGTTTCAGAAACAAACTATTCCGAAGGAGATAAAAACACCCGAACCGACTATCACTACAATGCAAATGGTCTGGTTTGTCAGCGCAGCGAATCTATTATCGACCAAGATGGAGCTGTAATACTGTCCGAATCGTACGAATACAACAGCAATGGTTTGTTGGTGAGGGTTGTTGGTCTCAACAAAACCGATACGCTTTCCGATATTCGCTACAGCTACAATGCCAACGGAAACAAAACAGGCCAATACGTTATTTCGCATTCCGACACAGCTTTGGTGGTTCAATGGAATTACAAAAAAGGAATGAATCTGCCCTTTTCGGAACAACATGTAGTTGATGGATTAATTGTGAGGCAGACAAAAATTAAATACAATAAAGCTGGCTTGAAAAAGCAGGAAAAAACAACCGAATACCGCATTTTTACGGGAAAATTGAAACCCGAAACAACCATTAAAAAATTTGAATATACTTGGTACAAATGACGCAAAACGAAACGGAAAGAATTGTTGGAATAGTTTCAGAACGAATTGCTGGGGTTTTTCCGTCCGACGGAAGTGGACACGATATTGAACATGTGATGCGAGTTTATCGCTTATCGCGACCAATTGCTCATAAGGAAAATGTCGATTTATTGTTGGTCTCGTTGGGTGCATTGCTCCACGATGTTGGCGATTACAAGCTCTCAGCAAGCGGAAACGAAAACCATCGCAATTCAGTTCTTCGTTTGCTCGATGGTTTGAATTTACCCGATTCGATTGTTGAAGAAGTGATTGAAATTGTCGAAAATGTTTCTTTTAAAGGAAATGGTACGGCCGATGTGCATTTGAGCTTGGCTGGTTGCTGCGTGCGCGATGCCGACCGCCTCGATGCCATGGGCGCAATTGGCGTTGCCCGAACTTTTGCCTACGGCGCACTCAACAAACGAGCAATGTACAACCAAGCAGTTCTTCCGCAACAGCACAACAGCTTTGGCGAATATAAAAAGAATCAAGGGCCAACCCTCAATCACTTCTACGAAAAGCTGCTTTTGCTCAAAGACCGTATGGAAACCGAAACCGGAAAGCAGCTTGCCGAAAAGCGTCATTTGTTTCTCGAACTGTATTTGAAAGAGTTTATCGAAGATTGGATGTAGCAAAACAACAAATGGAATCGTTGAAACAAAACCAAATTTTTCTGTCGCTGGGGTCCAATTTGGGCAATCGTTCCGAAATGCTGAAACAAGCTATCGAATCCATTGGTGCAAAATGTGGCGAAGCGATTGCTGTGAGCAATTTGTACCAAACCGAACCGGTGGGCTTTGTTTCGAACCTTCCTTTTTTGAATTGTTGCATCGAAATTGAAACAGAATATTCTCCCACGGAATTGGTTGCAGCCTTGCTCGAAATAGAATTGCAACTGGGGCGCACGCGCAACAAAGAGCAGCTTGGATATGCCAATCGGCTTATCGATATCGATATTGTTTTCTACAACCATTTGGTTCTCGATTCGCCCAATTTAATTGTACCACATCCGCGCATGCATTTGCGCCGATTTGTTTTGCTACCTCTAAGCGAGTTGTGTCCGCAATTTGTTCATCCAGTGTTGAAAAAAACAGTTGCCGATTTATTGGCAGAATGTGCCGATGTTTCGAAAGTTGAATTAACTTTGGAACGTTAACACGCTGGCATGAAATTTCCGTATCGTTTTATTACCGTCGAAGGCTGCATTGGTGCAGGAAAAACGTCGTTTGCAAAAATGCTTGCGGAGCGCAACAATGGAAAGTTGATTCTCGAACGGTTCGAGGAAAACGATTTCTTGCCAAAGTTTTACAAAAACCCAGAGCGCTATGCTTTTCCACTCGAGTTGTCGTTTCTCGCCGATAGGTTCAGGCAGTTCAAAGAAAATGTACTCAATCCCGATTTGTTTTCGGATTACATGATTTCCGATTATATTTTCCCAAAATCGCTCATTTTTTCACGCAAAACGCTGCAAGACGACGAATACCAACTCTACAAAAATCTATTTCAGATTATTGACAGCAATTTGCCCCGACCCGATATTGTTTTGTATTTGCACTTACCTCCCGAACAGCTTAAATCGAATATTGTAAAACGCGCAAGAGACTACGAACAAGAAATCAGCCTCGAATATCTCGAAAACATTCAAAAAAGCTATTTTGATTACTTTCGCGAACAAACATCGCTAAAAGTGGTAGTTGCCGATACCCGAATGCTCGATTTTGTTGCTGTTCAAGAACATTTCGATTGGCTTGAGCAATTGCTTACCCTCGATTGGAAACCCGGAATTAATATTGCTCCTCCCTGGCACGCGAAGTGAGTGCTGCCCCCAACAACCAAGCGGTGCATCAAATTGGCATTGAATGGGCAGTGGAACAAGCTTGCGAGCTGAAAGCTGCTGCTGTGCCCAGCATGCATTTTTACACCATGGGCAAATCGGACAATATCCGCGAAATTGTGAATCGAGTGTTTTAAAAGCTAAAAAATCACTATTTTTGAAAAAATAATTATTGAAAAATGAATACGGTTTGCAGATTCCATCAAAGGCGAAAATGGGGTACATTTATATTTTCTCAAGCCTTTATTCTTTTAGTGGTGTTTGTGTTATCTGCAAATTCGGCACAGGGGCAAGTTTTTTATTATGCTGGAGCCAATGGATGCGCTATTCGCGATAATGGCTTATTAGTTGAAGAGGAGCCAGCCATTTTTACTACTTCCGGTTTTTCTGCAAAATTTTCGTTTTGGGGAAGCGAAAGTCCATGGACAGTTGACTGTGGCTTAGGTTTGGATTTCAAGGGCTATAAGCAGAAGCTAGATGAAACATATATATTTCGCTTTGCATATCTCACCCTTCCTCTCATGTTTTCGCGTCAGACAAACGGTCCTATTAGTTTTGGAGCGGGAGTCGATTTGAGTTTGCTTGCCGGCACCAATGTGCGAAGGGGTTTATCAACCTACAATTCAATCGATGCAGCTCCATCTCTTGAATGCAGCTACTATTTTAGTGAAATTGCTGGGTTTCAGCTGCATTTTTCGTATGGATTGATGCCAATGCTCGATTATTTCGATTTTGACAATTTGGGGAATTTTACCAAAGAAGTGCATTGTCTCAAAAACACAAGTCTTTCTCTTCGTTTTATAATTCGTATAACACATGCAAAAATTACATTATAGTGTTTTAGTTGCAGCCTTGGTGGCAGTTTTATTGCTGCCCTCATGCGACGGTGTTTTTGTGCCCGATCCAATCGATCCGCGCCTTCCAAAATACACAGAAGACGGCAACAATGCTGCTGGAGCATTCATTGGCGACAATGTTTGGACGTCGATTATGGAAAGTGATTTCCCCGACACAACATACCATGAACCAGTGATTTTTTTATACCCGCAAAACGATAGCCTCAGAGTTATTTTTGATGGGATTTCACCAATCTTTCAGTTTATTGAGTTTCGCTTCTGCATCGCACCTGCCACCCAACTTAGAGAACTTGTTGTTTTAAACAATAAAGTTTTCGCATTCAATGGCACCGAAGCTTCTGCTTTCTGCAGAAACAGTTGCGATACTTGCTGGAATTCTACTGGAAACACAGGTCAAATCTACTTTCGAAAGGTGGTTTACGATGAGGCAAACCAATATATAACAATGTCGGGCACCTTCGGTTTTACATATGAAGATCATCTGTATGGAACAATCCAAGTAAGTAAGGGCAGATTTGATTATAAAGTGAGAGAAGGTGGCATAATCATCATTCAATAATAAAGATTATTATCGTAAATGGGGTTTTATTGGTCACAATGCAGTAACTTCTGCGAAAGTGTCAATCGGCTTGAATCAGCTCTCCTTCACCTTCATCGACCAGTTCAACTGATGCCGGATGTCCATAATAGTACACATTGCCCCGATTTGAAATGCTGCAATACAAGTAACTGTTCGATCGCACATGAATATCGCCTATAGATTCGCTATAAATAAAAGCCTGTTCGCTGTACAGTTGTCGAGTGTCAATTCCTATTAATGCCCAATTCCATATTTTAAGATTCGAGCAGTTGCCACTCAAATTCAATCTTCCTCCACAAGGAGGCATGTTCCAGTAATAAAACGTGTTGAGGTTGAGTTGAAGATCAATGTCTTGAACTTTATCCATCAAAATCAATCCCAACTCATTGCCAGTAATGGCATTGTCGCTCCGAATGGTGCATGTGCGCCTCACGTACAGCCTGGAGAGATTGGCAAAAGCAATTTGAATATGAACTTTGTTTTTGCGAGGTTTCATCCACCCACAGCTGTTTTCGTCGGTGACAAAAAGCGTGTTGTTTACAATAGTCAACCCGATATTCGAGATGATGTTTTCTGCTCCCGAAACAATGGCGTAACAAGCTGTGTCTTGATGCAGCGTGATGTCGAAAGCGTCCTGTATGTCGATGGTGTCAAAGTTTTCAAGTGTTCGAAACATTTGTGTTTCTTTTCCTGAACTTTTCACACAATCCAATTCATGTCAACCGCAGGAAGTGAGGAAATAAGCCAAAACAGCAACAAACAATAGACTGTTTATTTTCATAGTTTGTTTTCCTTTCTGCTCGAAAAGGTCCATCCAATGCCGAGTTCAACATGATCCAAAATGTGAAGATGCGATTTCATCGAGAGACGAACAATGAGATTTTGTCCGATGTGACGCTGAACAAATGCGCGATTGTACATCTTGTTGTTGTTTACTTTTTCCAAAAAACCCATATACAATCCTTCTTGAAGTCCAAATGATGTTTTATTGTAAGTGACTCTTTGTTCCAAATGCAATCCACTGCGCCATAAGTAGCGAGGAAGAAAAGTACTGTTGCTGCTTTCCAATTCGTCGCGAACCGACGAGTCGTAAAAAAGATCGGCACCCAATCCAAACGAAAAAACATGCGTTGGCTTCCACAATGCTGTGTAGGAAAGCGAGGCAGCCACATATTTGTAAGATTCAAAACTTCTGGTATGTTTCAAACCAGCACTGAGAATAATTTGATGCCGCAGTCTGGTTTCAACAGGTGGAATCGGGACGTTGGCAATGCTAGGTTTTCCTTTTGGATAGAAGGTAATGCTGTTGGTAAAAGTGA
>DYON01000042.1 GCA_020720525.1 Acetofilamentum sp. | reverse complement strand
TTTCCTATCCGTCGGCCAACCAAACTGCGTATGGTGTTTATCATTTCCGGAAAACTTTCGATTTGGAAAAAGTGCCTGAAAAACTGGTTGTCGATGTTTCAGCAGATAACCGCTATAATTTATTTGTAAATGGGCAGCGGGTGTGTTACGGCCCGGCGAAAGGCGATTTACAAACGTATAAATACGATGTTGTGGATATTGCTCCATTCCTGAAACCCGGTGAAAACCTGCTGGCGGCATTGGTTTACAACGGAGGCGAAGACCGACCGCTGGCACTGATTACAGTGCAAACCGCTTTTATGCTGCGGACAGAGGACGATGCATTCAGTTTTCTGAATAGCGATGCAGGCTGGAAAACTTACAAAAACCCCGCCTATGAAGTGATTTCCTATTACGAAATGCTTTTCCGCGAACGCTGGTTTTACGGGTTTTATGCCTGTGGCGGTGGCGATGAAGTTTTTGCCGATAAATATCCATGGGGCTGGGAATCTGCCAATTTTGACGACAGCAATTGGCTTTCTGCCGAACCGCTGACTTTCAGCAAACAGCCATGGAACCTCGTTCCGCGCAATATTCCTTTTATGGATAACCATCTGGTTTTTCCAGAAAAAATAAGAAAAGTTTCTGGTGCAGATATTCCAACAGGAGTTTGGAATGGAAAAATAAAACTGGTCATTCCAGCCAATACCCAGGCATCGGTTTTGGTCGATTTTGAAATTTTTACTATGGGCTATCCCGAACTGACGGTTACCAGTGGAAAGAACAGCAAAATACAGGTAAAATATGCCGAAGCGCTTTATGAAGCGGTAAATCTGAAAGCGCACCGCGATTCGGTGAATGGACTTTCAATGTTTGGTGTTTGGGATATTTTTCATCCTGATGGCGAAAATCGTACATTCCGACCGCTTTGGAAACGAACTTTCCGCTACGTTCAGTTCAATGTTGAAACCAAAAGCGAACCGCTCGAAATTCTTTCGTACCAACTGGAATATTCGGGTTATCCGTATCCTGAAATGGCCAACTTTGAGAGCGATAATCCGCGTTTAAACGAAATTTTTGAAATGAGCAAACGCACCCTGCGCATGTGTTCCGGCGAAACGTATTACGATACACCATTTTACGAGCAGTTGAATTACGGTGGCGACAACCGTCCGATTGCAGCCATTTCGACATACAACTCCACCGACGACCGTTTGCTGCGCGAAGCGTTCAGGTTATATCCGCAATCCGAAAATCCCGAAACCGGACTAATGCATTCGGCCTACCCTTCGTCACAAACCTGGTGGGACATGGGAAGCTGGTCACTGGCCTGGGTGCAATCGTTACATGATTATTATTTTATGCGCGGCGATTCGGCTTTTGTGAAACAGTTCACAAAAAAAACAGATGGCATTTTGCGCTATTTCGAGCGCCACATCAACGAACAAACTGGAATGATTGGCTCTGTGAACAGCAAAAATTTCATCGACTGGAGCATCACCAAAGGCAGTTTGCCACGAGCCGACGAAAATGGTGAAATGAAACAATCGGCCCTGCTTACGCTCTATTTTGCCCACACACTCGACTGCACCGCAAAATTATATAGCGAACTTGGCCTGAAAGAAAAAGCCGGCTACTGGCAACAGCTTTCCGATAAAATTAAACCGGCTGTTTACCTTAACTGCTGGGATGCTGAAAAACAGCTTTTCCGCGACTATCCCGACCAGTCCATCTATTCGCAACACACCAACCTGTTTGCCATTCTTTGCGACATTATCCCGCAACCGGAACAGCAAAAACTCATGGACAAGATACTTACGTACAATAAATTCGACGAAATGGCAAGCAGCTATTTTTCGTTTTTCCTTTTCAAAGCCTTGCAGAAAACAGGAAAGGAAGATTTATTCCCCAATAATCTTGACTTCTGGTACACGTTCATCGACCGTGGCCACACCACCTGCGGCGAAACAGGATTTGCCTCACACGACCGCTCCGACTGCCACGCATGGAGCGCCCATCCGGCGTACTTTATGCTGAGTTCGGTTTGCGGAATAAAGCCTGCAGATATCGGGTTCAACTCCGTAAATATAACACCACACATGGGAAAAATTCAAAACCTGAAAGCCGACATGCCCCACCCGAAAGGCAGGATTACAGTGGATTATCAAATAGCAAACGGCAAACTGACCGCCACTATCATTCTGCCAAAAGGAATGACCGGCACTTTTTATTGGGCTGACGAAAATAAATTATTGAACCCGGGCGTAAATAAAATCACTTTATAAAATCACAAAATGCAAAAACTGATTGACGAAATCAAAAAAACAAGTGGCGACATGGCCCGCCGTGGATGGGCTGAATCAAACGGCGGAAATATCAGCCTGCGGCTAAATGAAGAATATCATCGGTATTTCGACGGCATTGAACCAAAATCCGGTTGGGTAAACTTGCCAATGGAGATGCCCAAAATTTCAGGGGAACGGTTTCTTGTTACAGGAACCGGCCGGTTTTTAAGAAATATCGAACTTTTTCCTGAAAAGAATATAGGTGTAATTGAGATTGATGGGAAAGGTGGTGCATATCAACTGCTTTGGGGTTATGAACCCAAAGGGGCACCAACTTCTGAACTTCCCTCTCACCTGTTATCGCATTGCCAAATTAAGGAAAAGTCAGGGAACGGAATGTTTGCATTTATCCATACCCACCCAAACAGCATTATTGCATTAACGTATGCAGTGGCTGCACTTGACACGAAAAATCTGACCAAACTGCTTTGGCAAAGTCATGCTGAGTGTATCGTGGTATTTCCGCAAGGTGTTGAATTTTTACCCTGGGTAATGGCCGGAAGCATGGATTTGGGAATCGCAACTGCCGAAGCGATGTCGCGCCGGAATCTCGCCGTATGGCAATATCATGGTATATGTGGTTGTGGCAGAAACCTCGACGAAGCTTTCGGAAGAATCGATGTGGCTGAAAAAGCCGCTGATATCTGTTTACGTGTAATGGCCGCCGGTGGCGCCAAACAAACGCTTACCGACCAGCAGTTGCGCGAAATAGCAATAAATTTTAACTGTCACGTTGATTTGAGATTATTTGATTTTAAGCAAAATGAAACGTAGAAGATTTATACAAAATCTTGGCCTTGGTATTGCACCGGTTGTTGTTCAACCCTTATTTGGCAATGAAACTAAACCAGGTCTGCCTACCTTCGAATACCGCCAGCCAGCAACTTTGCAGGAAGCGGTTACCAAAGAGGGCCAGATTATTATCAGGCTGGAATTTCAATCCGGCGAGAGGTCAGAACAAATCATAAAACCTGAAATCCACATTGAAAACGGGAATATCCTGCGGACCAAATCGTACTTTTTTGAACAAGGCAATGATAACTTTTACGGTGGATTAAATGCACCGGTGATTTCAACTGCTTTGGACGATATTGATTTGCTGGTGCTTTGGCTTGATAAATTTTCAGAAGAATCAGTAATTACCCTGAAAGATGAAGCGGGTGAATTTGCCTTCAGCTTGTCGGAAATCATAAAAAAGAAAGAGGTAATTGGTCAGATTGGAACAGTTAAAATAAAGGCCAACTTCCTGCTTGATAAAGAAATCGGAGAACTCGACCCTGAAAGCGTTGGCATCAAAAACCTGGGCGACCATTTTTCTTTCATCATTATGGCCGACCCGCAGGGAGGCGATGCCTCGAACCCCGACGACAATCTCTGCCGGATGAAAATCCACAATGCCTTTATCGAGGAGAGCATCCGGCTGGCCAACAACCTGAAAGTAAAAACCGCTTTTTGCCTGATGTTGGGCGATATTGTCGACCACCAGGGAGAGGAGCACCATTTTGTTCAGATGGCAAAATTTTTTGAAAAGCTGAAAATGCCGGTACTTTATGAAATGGGCAACCACGAATCGCGGTACAACACTTCTTTTAGTCCGGGCTACAACCTGAGCGGTTTCAGCAATTACTTTGCCGCGCAAAAAGCCATCAATGGAATGGAGTTGCTTTTGTATTCATTTAACCTCGGGCAGTGGCATTTTGTGGTTTGGCCCGACCCGCTCCGGCAAATGTTCTGGGAAAATCACCCCCATTATTTCGTCTGGCTGGAGCGCGACCTTGAAAAACACAAACACCGCCCCACCATTTTCCTGCAACACATTCCAATGCATCCCATTGGCATCAATCCACTCGACAACTACTGCGAAACGCCATATATAAAAAGTTTGCTTTTTGATATTCTTGCAAAACATGGCAATGTAAAAACCATTTTCAGCGGGCACGTGCACATTCCGGTAAAGTCGTCGTTAAAAACTGCCGTTTCACACCGCGGCATCAATTGTATTAACCTGCCGGCTGCCGGTTACAGGCCGCGTGCGTTTGGCGAGGAAGATTTTTATGGTGGCCCGGCACAGGGAGTTTGCATTGTTGATGTAAAAGGCGATAAAATGTCAGCCACCTACAAAACGGTTACTTTCGAAGAATTTCCATACGCTGAAAAACTGCCTGCATTTGACTCCGAAAAATACCCGCTGTGGTTTGGATATCCCTGGCAACTGCCTGTGAAAAGCCAGTTTATAAACGGGAATTTTGAAAATGGGCTGACCGGCTGGGGTCGCAAATTTGTGTACCACGAAGACGAAAACCCATCAAATATTTGCGAAGCCAGATTGCGTGATTCCCATCCCGCAATCTACCTTAAAACCGAAAAACGCCGGTTTCACACACCCGGTCAGGACAGGTTGCCACAGGACATCAACCGTATTTTCCAGGCAGTTAAAATTGAAGAGGGTAAAAAACCTGTCATTCAGTTTGAATACTTACTCGATGGCGAAAACTGCGATTTTAATGGAATTAACGGCTCATACATTTGGATTGAAGGCTACCGGAAAACTTCCCGTTTAGTGAACCTGATGTATTTTGCCAACCAGGGAATGGCCAATCTCGGCAGTACTTACGCACGCCAAAAAGGCGCTGCTCCAATCTTTTTCAGCCTGAATAATATAGCGGATGTCTGGCATAAAGAAAAGCTCAATATTGCTACTGATTTTGAAACCAATCCTGAAGGTTTAAAATTTGCCAGCTCTGCACCTGACCGGCTGGTGGTAAGTGCCGGAATCTGGAACATCAACGACGGACGGCCACAACCCTTTGCTGCTTTTCTCAGCAACTTCAGTTTGGAATACGGTGAAAACCTGCCCAGCCAAATCGATGGAAAAGCAATTGAACTCTTGCCCGAAGCCAGAAAATGGAGGCAGGGAAAAACAGTGCCCTGGGGAAATGTGGCCGGCGAACACCATTATCATATTGAGAAATTTAATGACTTAAAGTATTAATTAAAAACTCATTGAGCATGTATAAACAGTTATCCATTTTATTTCTGGTACTTATTGTTGGAGCAATTGGGGCATGTACTTCTATATATCAAAAGAATTTCAAACCTCAGATTGGTAGCAACTGGTGGACAATTGCAGTCAATCCCGACCTTGGCGAATACACAAGTCCCGACCAGCAACCCGTTGATTTTGGAGTCTGGCAGGCTGGCGATGGAACCTGGCAGCTTTGGTCGTGTATTCGCCATACCCGTTGCGGAGGAAATACCCGTTTGTTTTATGGGTGGGAAGCAAGAAATCTAACAGATAGCATTTGGACACCCAAAGGCATCATGATGGAAGCAGATACCCTACTGGGAGAGCGGTTTGGAGGCCTTCAGGCGCCGCATGTTATTCAGAAAGACGGAATTTATATCATGATTTACGGTGGCTGGGACCAGCTTTGCATGGCTACCAGTACCGATGGGAAAAACTTCACCCGGGTAATCAACGATAAAGGGACGACCGAAATTTTTACCGGGCCTTTCAACAACTCGCGTGATGCAATGACAATCAAAATCGGAGATCTCTATCATTGCTATTACTCAGGGCATATTATTGGTGAAACCTCTGAAAAAATAACTGCCGCTATTTTTTGTCGTACCTCGCCCGATTTGAGAAGCTGGAGCGAAGCAACCATGGTTTGTGGCGGAGGTAGTGTTGCCGATCGCGATTCGTGGGGCGGAGGCGACGCAGAATGCCCATTTGTAGTTAATATCCACGATAAATACATTCTTTTCCGAAATGTCGAATACGGAAAGAAGAACCTAAATGTCCAGTATTGTTCTTCCGATCCTTTAAATTTTGGAATAGATACAGATAGTCTAATGGTTAACCGGTTTGAACTTGCAGCGCCGGAAATTATCAATCATGAAGGACAGTACTACATTGCTGCACTAAAATCAACACTCGATGGGATTAAGCTGGCAACACTTGATTTTGTCGAAGCTGATCAATAAAAATAACTAAACATTAAAACTGATTTTGAAACCAATCCTGAAGGATTAAAATTTACCAGCCTTGCACCCGACTGGCTGGTGGTCAGCGCCGGAATCTGGAACATCAACAACGGACGGCCACAACCGTTTGCTACTTTTCTTAGCAACTTCAGGTTGGAATATGGTGAAAACCTGCCCAGCCAAATCGATGGTAAAGCAATTGAACCGCTACCCGAAGCCAGAAAATGGTGGCACGGAAAAACAGTTCCCTGGGGAAATGTGGCCGGCGAACACCATTTCCACATTGAAGGATTGAATAAATTGAAATACTAATGAGGAATAATTAAATAATTAAGTAGTTGTGTTTAATAAAGTTAAAGTAAATGACGATTTCATTTATTAATAAATATTCAAAAAGAGGCATAGTGAAAAATCAAAATTAAGATAACCATGTTACCTGACGAATCAATACTAATCAAACAAATCAGTGATGGAAGTAAAATAGTATTTGCATCGGTTTACAATCAGTATTTCGGGCAGTTGTATGTGTATGCGATGAAATATGTTCACGATGCTGAAGCCGCAAAGGAAATTGTTCAGGATTCGTTAATCAAACTTTGGGAGGTACGGAAGGCACTCACAGCCGAAACACGCCTGCAGCCATTTCTTTTCCGAATTACACGCAACAGTTGCCTGAACCACCTGAAACATCTGAAAGTTCATGAAAAATATCAAACAAATACTGCTTACCGGTTAAAGGTTGAGTTAAACTATTCAGCCCTTTCACATCAGAGTGCCGAAACATTTCTGCTTGCCGAAATGGAGGAGGAGATTAATAAAGCCATTGCGTCGCTCCCTCAGCGCTGTCGCGAAATATTTGAATTAAGCCGCAACGAAGAGAAAAAATACACCGAAATAGCAAGCGAACTCAACATTTCGATTAAAACAGTTGAAAACCAGGTGATGAAAGCATTAAAAATACTAAGAGCAAAACTCTCTGAATATCTTCATGTTTTTATTTCCATTGTTTTTTAATTTTTTTTCCTTTCAGTAAATTCAGCATAGGGGTAGAATATAAACAGGTTGTTATAACAATAAATTGAATAATTGTGAACGACGATCAAATTCTAAACTACATCATTGGAAAAGCCACCGTTGAGGAAATGGCAGAGCTTCACCATTGGGTTCAAAGTAAAACTGAAAACAGAGACAGGTTTGCTGAATTGTATAACAGCTATGCCTTACTTTCGTCGAAATTAGCCCCTGATAACCATTTAGCCGATTACGGAAAACTTTTTTCAATTGTTGAACCACCATCCCAAAAAAGCATTTTTATCTTTATTCGGAAATATTACAGTGCCGCAGCCTCATTGTTGTTTCCATTGCTGGTTTTGGCAGGTATATGGTGGTATTACAATGCAGGTTTTATAAGCGAACCTGAAACCTTTTCTGTGGTTTATGCCCCGCCAAAGCACAATACACAGGTTACTTTGCCCGATGGCACCCAGGTGTGGCTTAGCCCAGAGTCGAAATTAACCTACGGCCAGTCGTTTGGAAAAAAAAACAGAAATGTTTCGCTTGAAGGCGAAGGATATTTCGATGTGGTTAAAAATTCGGAAAAACCGTTTACAATATCAACCAGCCAGCTTAACCTAAAGGTATTGGGTACATCATTCAATGTAGATGCTTATGCAAACGAACCTTTTGTGCGTACAACGCTGGTATGTGGATCTCTGATGATCGAACATGCGCAGTCGGGCGAAAGCGTTACAATGGTTCCCGGCGACAGGGTTTCTCTTGCCATTCAAAACAACCAGTTTACTACCGAAAAGGTGAATACCGAGATCTATCGGCTTGTAAAATCGGGAATGATTATTTTTAAACGAAATACACTCTCCGAAGTTTGCAGGAAACTTGAACGTTGGTTTATGATTCCTGTTGAATTCAGTGGAAACGAAGGCGACCTTTTGTTTACAGCTAAATTTGAAGACGAATCAATCGAACAAATCTTAAGAATCCTAAACGAAACTATCCCAATACAATTCCAGGTTTTAAAAGACAAAATTATTATAACAGCTAATTAAACAGTTACTTACAATTTTAATTTATCAAACCATTATCTATGAAAAACAAATTTAGGAATTTGAAAATGAAGGTTGGAAGAGCAACACTACTCATTGCTTTTCTCAGCTTATTCAGTGTGGTTCAGGTTATGGCCAGCAGATACACTGAATTGACCAAGCTCTCCATGAAGCTGAAAAACGCCAGTATCGAATCGGTATTAACCCAGATTGAAGATCAAAGCGAATTTCGGTTTGTGTACAACGAAAAACAACTTGATGTAACCCGCAAGGTGAATGTTGATGTGAACGAAGTACATGTGGAAAAAATTCTCGATGAATTGCTTGAAAACACTGGTTTGGCTTATAAAGTAATCGACCGCCAGATTATTATTGGAAAAGCCGGAGCATCGGGTGAACTTCAGCAAATTAAAACTGTAACAGGTAAAGTTACCGACGAGGCGGGAGAACCAGTACCCGGAGTTGCAGTGTCGGTTAAAGGAACAGCAACCGGAACCGTAACCGATGTTGACGGAAATTACACCCTTGCTGTACCAGAGAAGGGTGAAATTCTTGTATTCACCTTTGTTGGCATGAAATTGCAGGAAATTGTGATTGGCAGCCAAACAGCGATCAACGTTACAATGATTACCGAAATCATTGGTATCGATGAGGTTATTGCCATCGGGTATTCAACCACATCGCGTAAAAACGTGGCCAGTGCCATCAGCAAATTGTCGAGCGACGAAATTGTTGGCCTCTCGGTTTCGGATGTACGCCAAACCATGCAGGGAAAAATTGCCGGTGTGCAGGTTACCAACAACAGTGGCGACCCTGGTTCAGGAGCACGTGTAATCATACGTGGTATGGGTTCGTTCTCAAACCCCGATCCATTGTATGTAATCGACGGTATTCAGGGTGGCGATATTAACTCGGTACACCCGCAGGATATCGAAAACATTACTGTGCTGAAAGATGCCTCATCGGCTGCAATTTATGGTACTGCAGGTGCAAACGGTGTAATCCTAATCACCACCAAAACCGGAATGCGCGGAAAGTTAAAAGTACAATACGATGGTTCAGTGGGTGTGGCTTCAGTATCGAAACGATATGATTTACTTAAAACCGACGACTATGTTGATTTGGTTGAAGATATTCAAAAAGCAGGTGGGTTAGTGCTAACTGATAAATTGAAAGGAATTCAGCAAAACGGATCACCGATTGCAACCGACTGGCAGGAAGAAATTTTTCGTCCGGCATTGGTAACCGACCACAACATCAGGTTTTCGGGTGGCAGCGAAAACAGCACCTATGCATTTTCAGCAGGTTACCTCAACCAGGAATCAACCATCATCGACCGTAATTTCCAACGTGCTACCATTGGTGCGAAATTCGACGAAAAGCTCTTTAACCACAAATTGAGGCTCGGTCAGAATCTTAGAGTGAAAAACGATATCAACAAAGGTGGTCTTGCCAATTTTAACGATGCTTTCCGCATGCCACCCTATGTTTCTGTTTACGACGAGGCAAACCTTGGTGGTTATGGCCGTGCCGACAAAGTTACTGACCTGAACGATGCCAACAACCCGTTCAACAGCGTGTATAACAGCCCATACGAAGGTCGCAGCCTGAATGTAAACCTTGATTTGTATGCCGAAGTGGATATTATAGATGGTTTGGTTTTTAAAACACAAGGCCGTTTGGCAGGAGGTTCTTCAAACAACCACACATTTAATTATCCATCCAATGGAGGTAACTTTATCAAACTGCAGGCCGATATGAGTGAGTTTTTCGACTCATATTATTCCATGCTTTGGGAAAACCTTTTCAACTACAACAAAACTTTCGGAAAACATAACGTCAGTGCTACTATTGGTAACTCTTATGCACCTTCTCATTTATACAGGTCGGTAAGTGTGGCTGGTTCAAATTACACAAGCGATGCAATTCAGAATGTGGCACTTGCAAATTCAACCTCAGTAACAGGTGCAAGAGTAAACAGTGGCAAGGCGCGTATTTCATACTTTGGTCGTGTAGGCTATACTTTTAACGAAAAATACATTTTCAACGCTACTTTCCGTCGCGATGCTTCGAGCGTTTTTGGCGAAAACAACCGTTGGGGTAATTTCTATGGCCTCGGCGCAGCATGGGATATTAAAGCAGAAGATTTTATGCAGGATGTATCAGCCATATCGAACCTGAAGTTCAGGGCCAGCTACGGTAAAACCGGTAACGATAATATTCCGGCATTCCTTACATCGGCTACAGTTTGGAAAGGCAGTGGAAACAACATTGTTTACCCGTTTGGCGATGGAACGGCTTTCTCTACAGGCTCAATTGTTAACAGTGTGCCAAATCCCGATTTGAAATGGGAGGAAACCACACAAACCGATGTAGGTATCGACATCAGCTTTTTGAAAAACAAACTCAACTTTGTGTTGGACTATTACAATCGCAACAACGACGACCTGCTTATCGAAACTCAAATTCCAATAACAACCGGGTTGGGCAATCCCGGCCAGGTAGGTACCATGTGGGTAAATGCAGCGAGTATGAAAAACTCGGGGTTCGAGTTTACCGCCAATTACTCCAGCAACCAAAACGAATTTAAATGGGATGTATCGGCAAATATTACTTACAGTACAAACGAAGTTACCGCTTTGGGTACTGTTGGCGACCTGCCCATTTCGAAAGGCGAATTTATGTCAGGTGTTGGTAACTCAACCCGCACCGACATTGGCCATCCTTTGGCATCGTATTTTGGTTACGTGGTTGACCATGTGGCAAAAGACAAAGCCGAAGTGGATGCTTTAAATGCTGCTGCAAGTTCAGCCACACAAGGTAAGGTTAAAGAATACAAAACCGGTATGAAACCTGGTGATTATATTTTTAAAGACACCGATGGCAATGGTTATGTTGACACAAAAGACCGTACTTACCTTGGCAATCCATCGCCGACATGGATGTACGGCGGAACTTTCAATGGTTCTTATAAAGCTTTCGATTTCCAGTTGATGTTCCAGGGAATTGCCGACGTTTCCGTTGTAAATGCAGGCCGTTACTGGTGGGAAGGTATGTCGAAACCATTTAACCAGTTAACGACTGTGCTCGATCGCTGGCGTAAAGAAGGCGACGTAGCCAAACTACCGGCTGCCGGTCAGAATTCAGGTTCTAACCTGGCTTTCTCTTCATGGTATGTTGAAAACGGAAGCTATTTCAGACTAAAGAATCTTTCAATAGGTTATACATTGCCATCAAGACTTACTCAGAAAGCGTTTGAAAAAGTAAGATTTTACGTTTCGGCTCAAAACCTGTTAACACTTACCAGTTATTCAGGTTACGATCCTGAAATCTCATCATATTCACCAGGCGATAACAACATTGCTATTTTTGCCAGGGGAATTGACCAATATCAGCGACCAAACCCAACTACTTACAGATTTGGTATCCAGTTAAACTTCTAAAATTGAACGAATCATGAAAAAGATAATTTATTCACTGTTTATTGCACTGGCATTCGTTGCCTGCAGCGAAAGTACTCTCGATGTTCCGAATGAAAACAATTACGACGGAACTACCTTCTTTACCAATGCTACCAGTTACACTGAAGCATCAACAGCAATGTACACTCCACTGCTTTTCCAGGGAATGTATGCACGCGAATTTTACTTTATTTTCGACCTTTTGGGAAATGATGCCGAAAAGAATTTCCCGTTACAGGGAGGTTTGTTAGAGTTCCCGAATTATACACACACACCAAACAACGGCGAGCTGAACCCGGTTTTCAACTCGTGTTACAAAATTGTTTTCAGAACTAACTTTGTAATTGACCAAATTGAAAACTGGAAAACCGATGTTGAATCGGAAATTGCACTAAAAACACGTATAACCGGTGAAGCAGAATTTCTGAAATCACTGTCATACTTCTGGTTGGTAACATTATTTGGCGATGTACCTCTGAAAAATGAACTCGAAGATCACTTTGTTTTCGAATCGGCACGCACCCCTAAAGCTGAGGTATGGGCTGCTATCGAAACCAATTTGCAGGCAGCAATCCAGAAATTACCTTTAACGTATGAAAATTCTGCTGACTACGGTCGTGTTACAAAAGGTGCAGCAATTGCCTTGCTCGGTAAAGCGTATTTATACCAGAAAAAATATGCGCAAGCTGCTACCGAACTTGCAAAACTTACAGCCTCGCCTTATAATTACCAGCTTACCAAAAGTCTTGACGACCTTTTTATTCAGGATAAGAAAACCGATGAAAGTGTGTTTGCAGTAATGAATGGCCCATGGCAGGGATGGGGCGTTGGTAATGCTTACTATATGTTTGGTGGCCAGGAAGGCTGGGGCGGTAAAGCAACCCACACCGGACGTGCCATGGAATATGGTTTTAACGACTGGTGGAATGTACTCGTTTCTGATGCATTGGTGAACTCGTTTACATATACCGATGAAAGTGGTGCTGCATATACAGATCCGAGGGCAGCAAATACTTTTTATTCTGCAAATGGAAAGAGTGGTGGTGATAGTACATATTGTGACGAATGTCCTGATGGTGGGCTTTTGTACGGAAATAAAATTAAGGATGGACAGAAATCTTGGCGAAAATATGAACTCTACGAGAAAGTAGCAAAATATGGTCAACCAAATAGTCCAATCAATGGACAGATTATCAGATATGCTGACGTGTTGCTTATGCTTGCTGAAGCCTATATCGAAGATGGAAAAATTCCACAGGCACTACCACTTATCAACCAGGTACGCAAACGCTCAGGCGCTTTCGAATATACTACACTGGGTGACAAAACCAAGGCAACAAACATTCTTCGCCACGAACGACAGATGGAGTTGGCGGGCGAACAGCATCGCTTTTTTGATCTGGTTCGCTGGGGTACACTTGTGGCAACAATCAATGCCGAAAAACAGGCTGCTATTGGCGCATCTCCGGTAAAAGATTACCACGTTTTATTACCTATTCCACAGGCTGAACGCGATGCCAATCCAACGCTCGATGCCCAGGTAAAAAACAACTGGAATTAGTATAATTTATCAATTATGTTGGAATAGAAAGAATCCATTTTAAAATGTTGTATATCAGGTTTTTCTAAGTTATCAGTTTATGTTT
This sequence comes from Acetofilamentum sp., assembly GCA_020720525.1. Taxonomy (GTDB): domain Bacteria; phylum Bacteroidota; class Bacteroidia; order Bacteroidales; family DTU049; genus GWF2-43-63. The sequence continues at coordinate 1,008 of DYON01000042.1, read as the reverse complement.
ATACTTTTTTTAGCACGAATAATTTTATTGACTATTTGATGTGACAATTATTATATTAATTAGATATAATTTTAAATTAAAGTAAAATACATAAATCAATCTATTGATAAGGAAACGAATAAAATATATAAAGCCTTGATGTTCTATTAGTTGCTATAGTTTATTGAAACTGTTCTCGACATCGAACATCAAGGCTAAAATAAAGTATTAATTTTGTCCGAAATTTTGGCTGAGTAGTTTGGGTGGAAAGTGAATCTGGCCCGAATTAAGTTCTTTGGTTTAATTTTGTGTATTTAATATAATTTTCAAAAGGTTGATATTATGATGTCTGTCAATAGTTTTTATTCTGCTGCAAATCTGATTCTTTCATTTAAGAAACAATGATTTTTTACTGAGTATATGTTTGATAAATACCTGATTGCACTTTTTTTGTTTTTAAACATACCATCTTATTGCCTGCCGATGAACTAACCTACATTAAGTTTGGTTCAAATGAAGTCAAGATTCTGATACTGGCTGTTGAGTAAGGCATTGAATTTTCTGTTCTCTACAAAATGCTACTAAAACTTGGTAATTCATCCAGGCTGGATCGCATTAATTTGATGTGGCGTTTTATTCATCTTTTTCATTATGGAAGTATCAAATGTTATCGGTCAACAAAGAATTTATTGTTTTGAACTGGATGTCAATATCAGGAAAAACTTTTAGGTAGATATACCTCGGAAAGGTTATAGGATCAAAACGTTTTGGCGCTTAAATCATTTGAGACTAAATCAATTGATTTTTTTACAGCAGAATTGAAAAGTGAACGGACAGTTGTGTTATTTATTTTCTTCAAAAGCATTGAACGCCGAAGATATTAATGATTTTCAAATAATAGTTTAGTGTAATTTATCCTAATTAAGTGTGGTGAGCATAAACTTTGAAGGGACAATTGATAAATGAATTATATTAATAATAGAACTTATAAGCATTAAAAAAGAATCAAGTGATAATGTAAAAAAAATA
>DYON01000041.1 GCA_020720525.1 Acetofilamentum sp. | reverse complement strand
TGTTTCAATAAAAATTGGTTTTTCCGAAAAGGTCTGATTATTTCAGGCCTTTTTTGAACAGAGACAACCTTACATATATCAAAAAGGGGCTGAATTAACGTCAGCCCCTTTTGCTTTTTAAAGATTATTTTATTCAAAACCGCTTCCATTCCCGTTTTTGTTTTCTTCGGGATGAGCGCGTGCATATTTTCCACAATCAATTTCAACCGAAAGAGGCTTGGATGGTTTTTCGAAATCGCCAGTAGAAATATTAATTGATTTATCGGCATAAACCTTTTGCATAAACAAAGCCCAAATAGGCAAAGCCATGTTGGCACCTTGACCGTAAGCAGTATTGTTGAAGTGAGCCTGCATGTCTTCGGCTCCGACCCAACAACCAGCAACCAAGTCGGGTGTTAATCCCATAAACCAACCATCGCTGTTATCGTCGGAAGTACCTGTTTTGCCAGCAATTGGGAATTTAATATTGTAAACACTTCTGATTCTGCCCGAAGTACCAAAATCGACAACGCCTTTCATGAGTTCAATCATCAAATAAGCGGTTTCTTCGCTCATCGCTTCTTGTTTATGAGGCATGAAGTTGGCCAAAACATTGCCATCTTTGTCTTCGATACGGGTTACAAAAATGGGTTCGGTGTAAATTCCTTTATTAACATAGGTTGTTTGCGCTCCCACCATTTCATATACCGAAAGTTCTGCAACACCCAACGCAATGGCATAAACAGCAGGTATAAAGCTCTTTACACCCATTTTGTGAGCCAATCGAATAACAGCTTCGGGCGAAGAACGTTTGATAAGATAGGCCGAGGCCCAGTTGATAGAACCTGCAAGTGCATAGCGCAAAGTTACCATTTCGCCTTCATTCACTTTTCCAGAGTTTTTGGGAGTCCATGTTTTACCATTTCCTATTTCTATAGATACTGGAATCATAGGAATTTTTGAACAAGGCGAAAATTGACCGTCCGACATGGCAACCGAATAAACAAAAGGTTTGAAGGTCGAGCCTACTTGCCGGCGCGCCACGCAAACATGGTCAAATTTAAAATATCGGTAGTTGATTCCACCAACATAAGCTTTTACAAAACCAGTTTGAGGTTCTACCGCCATGAATCCTGCATGCAAAAACCATTTGTAGTATTTGATTGAATCCATCGGAGAAATCAGAGTGTCGAATTCGCCTTTCCAACTAAAAAGTCTCATGTTTATTGGCGTTTCGAATGCCTTGTTGATTTGTTCTTCGTTGAAACCATCGCGCTTCATGCTGATATATCGATCCGATCGTCTTTTCGACATATCGAGCAATTTATCAACGTCTTCTTGCCGATACAGACTTGTGAAAGGAGCAAAACGAGCGTGCTTTACTTCGTTGTTGAATTGTGGCTGAAGTGTTTTGCTAAGATGCTCTGTAACAGCCTCTTCGGCATATTTTTGCATCCGAGAGTCGATGGTGGTATAAATTTTCAATCCATCGGTGTAGAGATTGTATTTCGAACCATCGGGTTTGGAGTTTTTGTTGCACCAGCCATACAGCGCATTATTGTCCCATTGGTCTTTTGCAATTTGATAATCGTACTCATTTGCATAATCGTCAGGTTTAGGCTCCGTTTCGTCCATAATCTTGCGCAGATACTCTCTGTAGTAAGTAGCAATTCCTGCATTGTGGTCTTGAAGCATAAAGTGAGAAGTACTGAGCGGTAAATCTTTGATAGAATCGAGCTGCTCTCTAGTAATAAAACCATACTTCTGCATTTGACTGAGTACAACAAATCGTCTTGCCTTTGCATTTTCGGGATTGCGGATGGGATTGTATTTCGAAGGAGCTTGCAACATTCCAACCAACAAAGCACTTTCTTCGATGCTGAGCGAATCGGAAGCCTTATCGAAATAGGTGCGAGCGGCCGACTTGATACCAAACGATTGACTACCAAAATCAACCGTGTTGAAGTACATGGCAATAATTTCTTCTTTTGTGTAGTTCCGCTCAAGCCTAATAGCTGTAACCCATTCTTTGAATTTGATGGCAATTATTCCAAGTTTCGAAATGTCTTTTGGTCTATCGTATAGGTTTTTTGCAAGCTGCTGTGTGATGGTGCTACCACCTCCACTACTTTGGTTGCCACCAAAAAGGGTTTTAAAAAAAACTCGAACCAAACCACGTGCATCAACTCCCGAGTGGCGCTCGAATCGAATGTCTTCGGTAGCAATAAGCGCTTGCACCAAATACGGCGAAAGCTGTTGATATTCAATATTTGTCCGATTTTCGACATAAAATTTACCCATCAAAACCTGATCGCTGCTGTAAATTTCGGACGCAAGATTGTTGCGCGGATTTTCAAGTTCTTCGAACGAAGGAATGGTTCCGAGCATACCTAAAGAAACGCCAATAAAAAAAGCGTAGAAAAAAGCGAAAAACACAACAAAAGTAATCCACATTCTACGGATATACTTTCTATGATCGGGTGAAACTGTGGAGCCTTTAACCCAGGCTAATATTTTTTTCATGCCAGCTTGGTTTAGAGTGGAGATGGTTTTATTTTAATGCCAATGTCGCTAATACCGTCTAAAACAGTGTCGCGCATAGCTTGCTGGAATTCAAACGAATACAATCCTTCCGAAGGAAATCGGAATTTGCGACTTATGAGAATTTCGTGCGATTTGAGATAGCCCGAGCCATTGCCAATCCAGTTTCCGTCGGGGTCGGCAAGAATAAATTCAACTGTATCGCAAGTAATGCTATCGCTTGGAGTTGTAGAAGTGATGAAAAAATACACATTGTTGTATGCGTAACTGGTGTTGTGGCGCAACAAAACGAAGAAATCGAACAAGGTTGTTGTATCGCTTATTTCCACATCGAATTTAATAGGATAATCCATTGACCATTTGGAGTCGGGAATCTCTTTCATTTTGTTGTAAACCGACGAATCGCAAGCTGTTGCAGCAACAACCAGAAACAATATCGAAAATAACCTGAATGCTTTTTTCATCAATCGGATAGTTTTGAAATTTCGTCCTTCCCTAAAACGACATCGTCTTCCATTTTATTCTCGAGGCTGATAGCAAAGTCTTCTAAGTTGTCGGGAATTTGACCACCCTTGTTCATTTTCTGAACCTTATCGACATTTTCGATGTCAAGGGCCATAAGATTTCCAGGTTGATTGGCGTAGCTATACCACATCAATTTTTTGAAAATATCGCTTTTGTGGTGAAAAGCGAGTCCTTTTTTTGTTTTAAGAGCTATATTATTGTCGGGGAATAAGCGCAGAATTTCTTGGTAAGCTGCTGTTTCGTAATTGAGACAGCATTTGAGTTTTCCGCACAAGCCAGCAAGTTTTTGAGGGTTGAGCGACAATTGCTGTATTCGTGCCGAATTGGTATTGACCGATTGAAACTGATTGATGTAGGTGCTACAACATAATTCTCGTCCGCAGGTTCCAATTCCCCCAAGTTTTCCCGATTCTTGGCGAGCACCAATTTGACGCATCTCGACTCGAATTTTAAATTCGTCGGCAAGCATTTTAATGAGCTCTCTAAAATCGACCCGGTCTTCGGCTGTATAGAAAAAGATGGCTTTGGTGCCGTCGCCCTGAAATTCAACATCGTTGAGCTTCATGTTGAGCTTTAATTCTTTGATAATTGCTGTTGTGCGACGCATGGTTGCAAGCTCGCGTTCAATGGCTTGGTACCATTTTTCAACATCGGCAGGTTTTGCTTTCCGATATACTTTTTTGAGCTGTGGGTCGGACCAATTGGCTTTTTTTCGCTTCATTTGGCGCATCACTTCGGGACCAGCAAGAGTAACTATGCCAATATCGTGACCAGGCGAGGCTTCAACAGCTACCATATCGCCAGGTGCAAGATCGAGGCTGCCGCAAATGCGGAAAAAGTCTTTGTGATTATTTTTGAACCGAACTTCAATACAATCGAATTCGAGAGCTGAGCCCAAATTTGAAATGCTGCTGAATGTAGGATAAACCGCTACTTTGCACGAACCTGCACAATAGCTTATTTCGCTGGTGTTGCCGTTTTGCTTAACGCAAAGACCACGAGCGATAAAATTGGGTATATGACAATCTTCTATCTTCATAACTGAAGGTGCAAATTTACAAAACTAAACGGGTCGGGAGCAAAATATTTATTGCTTCGCAATGAAAAGCACTTTTTGATTTCTGAAAAACAAGCGCAAAGGCTAATGTTGCAGACGTTTTTGCCTGAAAATGCGACCAATATCGAAACTTAGGTCGGTAAAAATAAGTTTCGGGTTTCCATTTCGCTCAACTTGAAATATGGCTTCGTTGAGTCGCTCGTAAAAAAAATTCAAATTCTCGTCGTGGGTGAAAGCGGCAAATTTTGAAAAGAATTTTTCGTCGTCGGGATTGTAGAAGCGCATTTTTTTTATTTCTTCGCCAATGTGAAAACCATTCAAGAAACGACGGGCACTTTCGGCAAGAACCAGTTTCTGCTTTTCTCGACCCATGGCGGCAAATTCGACCGACAATGCAAACACATCTTTTCCCTTCAGCGAAAAACAAACACGCATCCAGTTGCGGAAAAATTCTGAAATCATCATCACATCGTCGCGATTTTGAAGATAATCGTATGCTTTTTCGAGATTGCCTTCGCTGTTGTAAATGGCGTCGTATAGCTCATTTTCAGGATTGTCGGGGTAGTGAAGCCTTAAAAAGTCGAAGCTTTGTTGCATGTCGGGGGCTTCGGTGCGTGTTGTTTGCACGCGCGACAAAATGGTAGGCAAAATCAAATCGGGATTTTCGGCAATCAAAATAAACAAAGTGTTGTCGGCTGGTTCTTCAAGAGTCTTTAATATTTTTGGAGCTGCGTTGTATTGCACTTTTTCTACCATCCAAACAATAATAACTTTAATTCGAGCCTCGTGGTTTTTGTATTGAAGACGCGACAAAATATCTGAAATATCATCAACCGAAATGATGCCTTGTTTGTTCTCGACCTGAATATGCTCGTACCACGAATTGATATTCACAATTCCATGCTTTCGACCCACATAATCGCGCCATTCGGGCATGTAGTCGCGGCTCAATTCTTTCTTGTCTATTTTTACAACTGGAAACAAAAAATGCAAGTCGGGATGTTCGAAACTTGCGAATTTTTTACAACTCGGGCATTCCCCGCAACTGTCGGCAAGCAACACACTCCCCTCGGGATGTTTTATTGGGGCTGCACAATTGAGAAACTGCGCATATGCCAAAGCTATCATTAACTTCCCACCGCCTGGAGGACCAATAAACATTTGAGAATGCGCAATACGTTGATCGTTGGCTGCTCGAATTAGCTTATTGATCACTTTTTCATTGCCTGGAATATCCTTAAATCTCATTCTAAAATTTTTCACGAAAATACACCGATTTTTTCAAACGCTTCTGTAAAGATTCTATTAATTCAGGCAAAGAGATACTTAAATATGATAATAAGCATATCTTTTTAACTTTCCGCAATGAGTATTTTAACAATTGGCAAGTGTTAATAGACTTATTTCGTCGTATCTTTACATAGATTAAAACGCTAAATAATGAAAACAATATTTTCTCTCTCTTTGATGATTCTTTTTGCCTTTATTTCGCTCAACAGCTTTTCGGAAGAACCGGAAAAGAATAAAGCAAAAAAGAATGTGGAATTCACCAAGAAGAATTTCACCAAAAATATTGAATCGCTCGACTTTGCTTTAGCAGAATTAAAAATAGGCGATCAGTATTTCGAATATGGAAACTGGCTCTATGTAGATGCTTTGTTTCATTACCTGAACGCATACACGGTGAACCCCGATAATGCAGAACTCAATTACAAAATTGGAAAATCGTATCTCAACACCTTTAATAAAGAAGAGGCACTTCCATATTTGGAAGATGCGTATGCCCTCGATCCGAATGTGAGTGTTGACATTAAGTTGTTGCTTGCCAAGGCATATCACATCAATTTTAAGTTCGATAAAGCAATTGAGTATTACAACGAATTTTTGACCGACGGTTCTCGAAAAGTGTATGACAACGATTTTGCAAGTGCCGAGCTTGGAATTAAGCAAGCTAGAAATGCTATTCAGATGGTTGACGATCCCAAACCTTATGTTATTGGTTCAACTGGCAACAGCATCAATGGTTTGTACCCCGACTATTGCCCAGTTATTTCTTCGGACGGCAAAGTGATGTATTATACTTCGCGACGATCGGAAACAACTGGCGGAGAGCGCGATGAACAAGATTTCAAATACAACGAAGATATTTATAAAGCCGAATTGATCAATGGAACATGGGTTTATGATGCTTCTTCTGTGAAATTCAACTCCGACAATCACGATGCCACAGTTGGTCTTTCGAACGATGGAAAAACAATGCTTGTTTACCGCGGAAGCAATGGTGGCGATTTGTTTTACTCACAGCTGTCGGATTGGAACGAATGGTCCGATTTGAAGCCGCTAGCCGAATTGAATACAAGCTACAAAGAATCGTCGGCGGCAATCAGCCCCGATGGTAAAAAGCTCTATTTCACCAGCGACCGCCCTAGTGGATATGGTGGACTCGATATTTATATGTCGCAGCTCAAAAACGATGGTAGTTGGAGCGCGCCAGTGAATTTGGGCCCAACCATCAATACCCAAAACAACGAAGAAGGTGTGTCGCTCAATGGCGATGGAAGTCTTCTATATTTCAGCTCGAATGGAGCACGCAGCATGGGCGGCTACGATGTTTTCAAATCGGCAAACAATGGAAATGGTTGGGAAACTCCCGAAAACTTGGGCTATCCGCTCAACACAACCGAAGACGATGTGTTCTTCACGTTCACAGGCAACGAAAACATGGGTTTTTTTTCTTCGGAACGTGCCGATGGATTTGGAAGCCAAGACATCTACTTTGTTGAATTAATTCCACAACGCAACCCAATGATTGTGCTCAACGGACTTGTTGTGGATAAACTTACAGGCACTCCAGTTGAATACTCCGATGTGACTATCACCGACGAAGATGGAGTTGAAGTAGGAACATGGAACGACCTTGGACTTGAAACACCCATGTATTCGGTCGATGTGGAATCGGGCAAAACATACCACGTAAGTGTTCGTTCCGAAGGCTATCAAATTGTTGACGAAGTGATTACTATTGGCGAAACCAACGAAAACAGCTCCGATATAACTCACGTAACTGCACTTAGTATTCTCGACATCAACAGTTTGGTTTTGCCCAATGTGTTTTTCGACTTCGATAAATCCAATTTGCGCCAAGCTGCCACCGACGATTTACAACTATCTCACTGCCAATGGAATATCGCCTGAACGATTGATAATCAGCTGGCACAGTTTCGATATGCCGTGGGGCGACAACTCCACCGACAACGGACGACAGCTGAACCGCCGTACAGAATTAAAAATTGTTTCGCACAATAAATAAAAATAAGGCGGCGTTATTCAATAACTAGAGCGGTTTCCAAACCTCTGTTCCTTTTCAACGCTCTTTGTTTGGATTGCTCTCATGGTGGGTAATGTGATGCCCGAGGTTATTCCTCGGGCATTTTTTGTTATTGCTGCATACATCGGCACAATTAGCCCGAAGATAGACAGATAGTGGTTGGAAGTCGTTTTCTGAAAGTATTTTTTTTTTGATTGCAATTTTGTTTTATTTTTGCGCAAAATAAACAAACTATGAAAAAACTGTTTTTACTGGTCGCAATGCTGTCCTTTATTTTTACTGGAAGTGTAAATGCACAAGATGGTTATAATTTCACCGATACCAAAACCGTTAAAACTACTTCGGTAAAAAATCAATATAAATCGGGAACCTGCTGGAGTTTTTCGGCTTTGGGATTCTACGAAGCCGAATTGTTGCGTATGGGAAAAGGTGAATTCGATCTTTCCGAAGCATATACTGTTCGCCATGCATATATCGACAAAGCCGAACGCTTTCTTCGTTTTCACGGATCACTTAATTTTGGTGGTGGCGGTGCATTTCACGATGTTACTAACGTAATGAAAACCTACGGAATTGTACCCGAAGAGGCTTATCCTGGTATAAACAGCGGTATCTCTAACTTCGACCATGGCGAACTTGATGCAGTTTTGAAAGCATATATGAACGCATTGGTGAAAGAAGGTGCTGCAGCGCCTACAACTGCGTGGAAAAGTGGTTTTATTGCCATACTTGACACCTATCTTGGACCAGAACCTACCAATTTTGAATACGATGGCAAAAAATACACGCCAAAATCGTTCGAGCAAATGTTGGGACTCAATTACAACGATTATATCGAGCTCACATCGTTTACCCATCACCCTTTCTACAAAGAGTTTATACTCGAAGTACCCGACAATTGGAGCCACGATATGTCGTACAACATTGCAGTAAATGAATTGTTTGAAGTTGTTGAGTATTCAATCAACAATGGCTACACAGTAGCTTGGGCAAGCGATGTATCCGAAAAAGGTTTCAGTTGGACCAACGGAGTAGCTGTTGCTCCCGATGCAGAACGCGAAGACCTCACAGGCACCGAACGCGAAAAGTGGGAAAAACTGACTCCAAAAGAAAAAGCGGCTCAGCTTTATTCGTTCGACAAACCGATGAAAGAAGTTACTGTTACCCAAGAAATTCGTCAGAAAGAATTCGACAATTTCAAAACAACCGACGACCACGGAATGGTTCTTACTGGTATTGCCAAAGATCAGGACGGAAATATTTATTTCAAAGTAAAAAACAGCTGGGATGTTAGCGGAAAATACGAAGGTTATTTCTATGTTTCAAAAGCATTTTTAATGCTCAAAACCACCGACATGCTGGTAAATAAAAAAGGCGTTCCACCTGCAATTCTAAAAAAACTGGGATTGTAAGACTATATTCCTACTACAAATTTAAGCCGGGTTGCATTTTTGCTTCCCGGTTTTTTAGCGTTGTTAATTTATTGACAATGCCAAATACTGCAATTTGTTGTTCTTCAAATCACAAAAAAATATTAGTTTTGTCTAATAAGTACATAGATATGGGTAAAAAGACTTTGTTGATGATGCGTCATGGTAAATCGTCGTGGCAAAAAGCAGGAGAAGACGATTTTACACGGCCTTTACTTCCATTGGGAGTAGAACGAACTGAAATTATTGGAAAGCAATTGCTTAAAGAAGGAGTATTGCCTCAAATTGTCATTTCCAGTCCAGCTGAAAGAGCAGTGCGCACTGCATTTTGTTTGGCCGATACCATCAAACTCAGCCACAATGCAATTTCAACCAACGAAAGTTTGTATTTTAAAACTGTGAATGATTATTTTGATGCATTGTATTCTGCACCTGAAGATGTCTCCAAAATAATGATAGTTGGTCATAATCCGATGATAACAGAGTTTGCCAATTTCTTTCTTTCTCAAAAAATTGATAATTTGCCAACCAGCGGAATTTTGGCACTTGAATCGGATGCCGACAACTGGACCGCCTTTGTATTGTCTTTTAGGCGCGTATTGTTTCATCTTATTCCCAAAAACATTAAGAATGAAAAATAGCATTTTCATCAATCACGAATTGTATGTCAACCGCGAACTCAGCTGGCTCGATTTCAACGACCGTGTTCTTCAGGAAGCCGAATGTCACGACAATCCTTTGCTTGAAAGAATTAAGTTTTTAGGTATTTTTTCAAATAATCAAGATGAATTTTTCAGGGTTCGTGTTGCTACATTGAAGCGAATTGTGAAATTTCGAAAAAAATCGGAATACGAATACAACCGTTATTACAGTCCCGATAAAATTCTTGCTGAAATAACTCGCCGAATTGTAACCCAACAGAAAAAATTGTTGTCTATTTACAGACATATCACTCGCGAAATGGCTACTGCGGGTATTCATATCATCAACGAAAAAGAAATAAAGCATCCGGAACATCATGCGTTTATGACCTCGTATTTCGACAACAAGCTTCGAACGTTTGTTTTTCCGATTATGATGAGAAACTTTAACCCCGAAACGGTGCTTCGTGATAAATCTATTTATTTGGGGATTGAGCTGAAATACTCGGCAAAAGCCACTGTTCCTGAATATGCACTCATCGAAGTACCTTCTGAGCCTTTGTCGCGTTTTGTCGTCCTTCCTGAAATAAAAGGGAATAAGTATGTAATGTTTATCGATGATATAATTCGATATAACTTAAAGGATATTTTCAGAAATTTCAATCAGGATTCTTATAAAGCATATACAATCAAATTTACACGCGACGCCGAGCTTGAAATAGACAACGATATTTCAAAAAGTTTTATGGAAATCATTTCGGATAGTCTTAAACAGCGTAAGACGGGTAATCCTGTTCGCTTTGTTATCGATAAAGATATGCCCACCGACATGCTCAAATATTTTAGTAAGCGTATTGGGATTACCAACGACGACGCAGTTGTTTATAGTGGGAGATATCACAATTTCAAGGATTTAATGAGTTTTCCCAATCTTGGCAATTCAGAGTTGAAATTTCCACCTCAACCCGCTGCTGCTCATGCACGCCTTGAAAAGGCTCGAAGCATTTTTGCAGAAGTGAGAAAAAAAGATGTGATGCTTAATTTTCCATATCAGAGCTTTCGGCATATCATCGATTTTTTACGCGAAGCATCGATAGACCCCGCAGTTCGCAGCATAAAAATGACCATTTATCGTATTGGAAATAACTCAAATGTGATTAATGCTCTAATCAATGCTGCTCGAAATGGGAAAAACGTAACTGTTTTCATGGAATTGCAAGCGCGTTTTGATGAAGAAAACAATATTTTTTGGAGTACACGCCTTCAAGAAGAAGGAGTGAGAGTAATTCATAGCATTCCTGGTCTTAAAGTTCATGCAAAGTTGATTTCGGTTAAACGGACTGAGGGTCGAAAAGAAGAATACTATACCAATATTGGGACTGGAAATTTCAACGAGGCTACAGCTTCAATCTATTGCGATGTAAGTATTATGACAGCCAATCAACAGATTGGGCATGAGGTAAATATGGTGTTCGAGATGTTCGAGGCAAGTTATAGGAGTTTCGATTTTAGCTACCTACATGTTTCTCCTTTGGGCCTGCGCGATTTCACTGAAAAAATGCTTGACGAATTAATTGCTGCAGCATCGAGTGGAATAGAGGCTTCGGCAATTATTAAACTCAATAATATTGTTGACGAAGATGTGGCAAACAAAATTTATCAGGCGGCAAATGCAGGCGTGAAAATCGATATTATTGTTCGTGGAATGTGCGTTTTGCAGCCAATAAAAGACAATTTGCGTATTCGAAGTATTGTTGGTCGTTATCTCGAACATAGTCGAGTTATTTATTATAAAATTGGAAACGATGAACATATTTATATCACTTCGGCCGATTGGATGAAGCGAAACCTTGATCATCGAATCGAAATACTTTGTCCAGTCCTCGATAAAGATGCTCGAATTGTTCTAAAAAGAATGCTTGATGTTCAACTTGCTGATAGTGTGAAGGCTAGATTGGTTAATGGAAAACTAAACAACTCCTTTGTTACCGATTCGAATAGCCCAATACTTTCACAGGATGCAATATATGAGATGTTTCTTGATAAATCGCTGAAAGTATGAGATATGCTGCTATCGACATCGGGTCTAATGCGGTGAAGCTTATGATCGGAACAGTTGTAGATGGTTCAGTTTCGCCTGCTGTAATCAAAGAGTTGTATGCGCGAGTGCCTGTTCGTTTGGGTACAGATGTGTTCGAGATGGGAGTTGTTGGGCAAGATACATTGCAAAGACTACTCGATGGGGTAAAAGCTTTTTGTCTGATTATAAAAGTATGGAATGTTGATGGAGCTGTGGTTGCTGCTACTTCGGCAATGCGCGATTCAGGCAATGGAACCGAAGTGATTGAAGCCATCAGTAAAGAGAGTGGTTTGCCTACATATATTATTAAAGGGAAAACTGAGGCGGCATTGGTAACAGAATTGTTCCGAAACACTGGAACTCCAAATGTTCAGAAAATCATTGTTGACCTTGGAGGTGGAAGCACCGAAATCACTTTGTTGCAACGCAATGGCAAAATGCTTTCGCAGAGCTTTCAGGTTGGCGCTGTTCGTAGTTTCATGAATAAGGTGAATCCCTGCGAAGTAAAAAAAATGATGGCTTGGCTCGATCGACATGTCGATTATTCAAGTCATTGCATCATGGCTACAGGTGGAAACATAAATGCTCTGCGGAGCCATTTTGGCTTACATGTTCCTAATTATATCCTAATGTCCGAATTGCAAGATGCGTTCAATACATTGAAGCCACTAAGTATGGATGAACGAATTTCTCGTTTTTTGCTCAATCCTGATAGAGCCGATGTGATTGTGCCCGCCGCAGAAATTTTTCTTCAAATCATGAAGCACACAGGCGACGATCGCATCCTTGTTCCCAAAGCTGGATTGGCCGACGCACTCATTTTAATGCAACATTCGGAAAAAACTCCCAACCAAATGTAGTTTACAAATGTTTAGAAGAGTCGCTTGATTACTTTCAATTTGTGTGTATATTTCTGTTGCTCTTTATTGAATATTCCTTCATGATCTATCATGTCGATGCGTACACGACCCGAAGAATGAATGATTTTTCCTGGTTCAACGATTATCCCAGTATGAGTGATTAGACCCTCTTTGTTTTCGAAGAAAGCCACATCGCCCGATTGAGCTTCGGAAATAAACGAAATCATCTCTCCCTCCAATGCTTGCTGGTGGGCGTCGCGTGGTAGAAAAATTCCATTGAGCATGAAGACTACCTGAACCAAACCTGAACAATCTATTCCGAAAGGGGAGCGTCCACCCCATCTGTATGGAGATCCCAGATATTGCAATGCTGAATCCGTTACTGCTGTGATTTTGGGTTTGGTAGGCAATGGCACGAAATCGCCAGATATTATTCTTTCAGTCAAAATTCGCGAACCAAGAAGCAATTGTAAGTTGCTCAATTTAGCTTCAATGAGACCTGTGCGACTGGTTAGAAATACATTTTCCATATTATTCTCTTGCTCAACTTCGGAATAATGAGCAGAACCATCAATCCAACCCCTGTATTCGTAGGTTTGGCATTGTATTTCTAACCATATTCCATCAAGCGAAAAAATGGTAAATTCTTCGCCATAAAGCAGCTCATCAACCATCTCTGAACGATGCGAAGGTTCTTTGCGAAGTGGAGCCAGCGTTTCAGTAATTTTGTATTTATTCATGGTTTGCGTCTTTTTTTAAATAAAGTGCAGCTTCGGGACCTAGGTTGAAAAGGATATCAAAAACCGACAGATTGTTTCTGAATCCAAATTTTTCAAAAAAAAGTTGATAATAGCTGTTTTTTAGTTGCCAGTTTTCGTGATGCTTGAAATGCATACGTAAATCGATACCCGACTCGAAGTTTTTGATGTATTCTGCTGAAAATTGCTGCTCGAGACTTACATTCAACCATTTATATATTAATGAGTTGACTGCATTGTTGAGGTCAACCAGCCTTGAATGATTTTTATTGAATTCGGCGAAAATATAATCGCCATAGTAAAGAAAATATGGACTTTTGGAGTAAGCTGTAATCAATGCTTTTCGATGATAATCGTTCCAATTTGTCGAATAATCAATCAGAATATTGTTTGTTGTGGTTCGATGCCCTTCTGATTTGTGAATTGGAACAACCAGCATCTGAGACTGATTTGGTCCGCCAATAAAGTATCTGTTTCGCAGTGTTTGTTTAGGCCATGTTTCGTGTAAATCGGTTATCAGTATCGAACTATGTAACAACAAAGAATAATAAGCAGATGGAGCTGCCAAAAGTGTTGGAGCGAGTATATGGCAATTGCTGCAGGCGAAATTCATATTTTTTTAAACAAGGTGAGTAAAAAACTCATAGGCCATGTAGCCGCTGGCAATCAATTTAATCAGAGTGCCAAAAACGAACCCCAAAAATGTTCCGAAAGCCGCTTTGAATGCCTTACCAGATTTTTTCCCGACTATCAGTTCTCCAATCAACGCTCCTACAAATGGTCCAATAATAATCCCAAGTGGTCCAAAGAAAACACCCACAACTAGCCCTAAAACACTGCCCCAAATTCCTGCTTTGGAAGCCCCGAATTTTTTGGCTCCAATCACAGGAATCACATAGTCGAGAACTGTTACCGCAATTGTTATCCCGGCCCAAATGAGCATATAGTTTGTTGCGAATGGTGGTTCTGCTTTAAGTTGCAGAAGAAGTAGTCCTGCAAAACTAAGTGGCGGACCTGGAATAATTGGCAGAAAACAGCCAAGTAAACCAAATACTGTCAAAAGAACCCCAAAGATGATCCAGATGAGGTCGGTCCACGCAATGTCCAATAACACAAAAGCATTCATTTCCAATTAAATTGGTGTACAAAGTTAAAAAAAAGAAGTGAAACGCACTGTAAAATCATAGCAATTTCATTTTCAAAATGCTTAGAGAAATGATTGATGAGGTGAAAATGGAGGGTTTAGGGGGGGGAGGCTTGAGGGATTGACAATCAAACTATATTTATAATTACTCGTAATTTTCAAAATTAGCCTATATTCCAAGTAATATATTATCTTTGCCCCATGATTCCCTTCA
>DYON01000040.1 GCA_020720525.1 Acetofilamentum sp. | reverse complement strand
TTCGTGATATTTGAGATTCTGCTTGCTGAATCGCAAATAGGTTAGCTGTAATTGCTGAGGTATTTCGGCTTCTAATTCGAATAATTCGTGGTTATCTCAATTTAAAATATTTGATGATCCAACGGAATGTTATATATTTCATTAATTGATAAATACCGATAGAATTATTTGGACTAAAATATAATTCTCGTCGGTATTATACCTTTCAATAAAAATTTTAACACATGGCATCTCAAGAAAGATATTGTCATTGAAAATTGGATCTGTAGCAAAAAAGTATTGCCAGTTAAAATGCCAATAGCTCCAACAATTTGATTTATTGCAATCTTTTGCCTGCGTATTTTCATGTAGGATTATAATTTCGGTGGTTTTGATATAATCAGCTTTTTTGTTGGTAAAAAGCCAAAATTTAGACATTTATTGCGTCGAAGTAGTTGACTTGCAATTGATGTCAGCTTTTCTGCATCTACAAACCAGAGAAAAACCCACAAAGATACTGAAACATTCAAATTTACTTCTAATTTTGCAATCGAATTTAAGAACCACGATTATGTCGAAGATACAGAAACACCCAATTTTAACAATTCCTGAGTGCGAAAAACACAGTTTTATATACAAAGGAGTAAAAATTGAAGGCGACAAGGGTTTTACGATTGCTGCGGCGCTACACAATGCTGGTTTTCCTGTTCATAGCCACAGTTTGCACGACAGAAACCGTACGCTTGAATGTGGAATTGGGAAATGCGGTGCTTGCGAAATGCTTGTTGATGGAGTTATTCGTCGTATTTGCATCACTCAAATTGATGGGGTAAAAGAAGTTCAGGAAATTCCTAAAGACTATATTCCTGCCAAACGAAAAATTGAAGTTACCGATTATCACAAGGTTTATCGCACCGATGTTGCTATTATTGGTGCTGGTCCTGCTGGATTGGCTGCCCGCGAAATTCTTAATGAGCATGGCGTTTCTAATATTGTTATCGACAACAACGAAAGCATTGGTGGACAATTTAATATGCAAACTCATCAGTTTTTCTTCTTCGAAAAAGAAAAGAAATATGGTGGTATGCGCGGATTCGACATTGCATCTACTTTGGCTGGCGACAACCACGAAGGAATTTTTCTCAACAGCACAGTTTGGGATATTCTCGAAGGCAAACGTCTTGCAGTCAAAAATATTAAGACCGAAGAGATTTATTTTGTTCAAGCCGACCAACTGATTGTTGCAACTGGTGCTGTTCCGTTTATGCCTACTTTCGAAAACGACGATGTCCCAGGCGTTTATACAGCTGCAGTCATTCAGAAAATGATGAACTCTGAACTCACTTTGTTGGGGAAGAAAATTCTAACTGTTGGTGCTGGAAATATTGGATATCTCACTTCGTATCAGCTTATGCAAGCTGGAGCACAAGTTGTTGCCATTGTTGAAGCAATGGATCACGAAGGTGGGTTTCCTGTACAGGCCAACCGTGTAAGACGGCTTGGAATTCCTGTAATGCTCAATCATATTCTTGTCAAAGCCATTCCAAACGCCGATTTTACAGGGGTTGTAGGGGCGGTTGTGGCCGAAGCGCATAATTTTAAACCAATTCCTGGAACCGAAAAAATCATCGAAGGAATTGATGCAATCAATATTTGTACAGGTTTAGTTTCCGACGACCAGTTGCTGATTCTTGGCAACGATATTTTTGGCCGTCATTGCCATGGAGTTGGAGATGCTATTCGTATTGGCGAAGGCACATCGGCTGTTTTGCGTGGAAAACAATCGGCTTTTGAAGTGATCGATCAAATGGGCATCAAGTACAATTACACCGATTACTTGACTATTTCAAAAGAATACATCGATTCGCAACAACATCCTGCGAAAATAATTGAAGAACCTTACTTTCCAACTTCCGAACGCCGACTAAAACCATTTGTACAAATTGATTGCTTATATGGTTTTGCTTGCAATCCGTGTGCATTTTCATGTCCCTACGGTGCTATTACAAAGTCTTCAACCAGCACGGTTCCACAAATCGATTTTGATAAATGTATTGGCTGTATGCAATGCGTGTATCAGTGCCCTGGCCTTGCTATTTTTGGATACAACATTCCCAAAGCACAGCTGTTCCTGCCTATCGAGTATGAAGCAGCCGAAGGCGAACAAGTATATTTGGTCGATAACAATGGAAAAATTTTGGGCGACGGGAAAATCGAAAAAATTCTCAAAAAGCCCAATAAAACAAATGTTGCACGTGTTGTGGCTGCCACCCTTGCAGGCGATGAACTCATGAAAGTGCGAGGTTTTATTGTGAAATCGAATTATCCTGAAAATATTTCGATTCAGCCAACCAAATTATCGTTGGAAGATTCTATCTATGTTTGCCATTGCGAAGATGTGACCTACGACGAGATTTTGGATCGCATTGGCGATCGAAAATTCATTTCGGTTGATGAAATAAAACATACAACCCGTCTTGGAATGGGTGCGTGTCGCGGAAAACGTTGTATCAAACGTCTGAAATCGACAATTGCCTCGCAGGGAATCACTGTTATTGGCGATGCCACACCGCGCGGACCGCTTTCGAACCAGGTGAATATGGGAGAAATGTATCCTCTGGCGAAAAAAGAAATAATTGTTCCTTTTACTCCAGGCAGCAAAACCGAACGACGGAAAGTGAAAGCGTTGATAGCTGGTGGTGGCATTGGAGGAAGTGCTTTGTTTCGATATCTTGCCGACGAAGGTTATAGCCCCGTTTTGATAAATTACGATCGAGGAGCTTCGTGGCGCAATATTGCTGGCGGACGCCCAGCTTTCAGTGTGCCCGAACTCAGCGATATTGCTATTCATAACCAGGAGATTTTTGTCGATTTGCAGAATTTGAAAAATATCGACTACAAGCCAATACGCTATGTGAGTTTTGCTCACGACGATGCTACCTACAAAGCGCTTGATGCTTCGCGTGCCTGGTCCGATGCGTATATGGTCGATGCTAAAGATTTTCGCAAAGAAATAAGTCCTTGGTTCAATGGAAACCTCAAAACCTATCAATCGGCTCTGATAACCCACAACTGCTGGCAGGCTACACCTGGAAGAGTAATTGATCTCATTCGCGAAATTGGCATCGAAAAAGGTGGTTTGGTGATGGAAGACTGCAAACTGGTTGATGTAAGGCGCGAAGATGGAAAATATATTGTGTTGGTGCGCGACCACGAAAAAAAATACGTGGAATTCGAAACGGAAACCTTCATCAATGCACTGGGACCACAAGCCGAAGAATTTGCTAAAAAGCTGAATATCGAAACGGGCTTGTATCCAGTTCGCCATCAGGCATTTATTACTCGCCGTTTGCCTTTGCTGGGTAAAGATGGCGATTCGCTCGACATGCTTATCGATCGTCGCAAATACAAAGGTTTTAGTGCTGTGTATGGTCAACAGCTCAAAGAAACGGGTCAAGTAATCGGTTGTGCTTCGCCTGCTGTCGATTCGCAAGAATCAGACAAAAATCTGAAAATCAACAGCAAAGAGTTTCTCGAAATAGTCAGCGAAATTTTCTGCGATTGGATTCCCGAATTGTCGTCGGCCGGATTTCAGTCAGTTTGGGGTGGTTATTATGTAGAACCACGATATATTGTCGATCCTGCATTGGGATTGTTTGTTGGCCTACGCGGACATGGATTTATGCTGAGTCAGTATTTGGCTAAACTCTATGTTGACAAGCTCACTGGAAAACCTGTTCCCGAATATTTCGACAAGCTTGCACTCGCAGGCGCAGGATTGAGCGAAACTGCGTTTAAATAGTGAGTATTCTGATGGCTTGAAAATCTAAAAACTGCAATACGATTGTATATCGGTTGGCTGCAACTAAATACGACCATTATAATGTTGTGTTAATTTGAAAGCTCTAATCTAAATTCATGTTTGGTAAGTTTCAAATAACTCCTTTCATAGACTGTGAACTTCGTGAAACTAACGTCCATTCGCACCGAGTAGTTCTTTTTTGATAATTGGTATAAAGATAATAAATAAACACATAGATTTATAATAAAGCTACGACAATTAATCAATTTCGTAATGTTGCTGATATACGCAGCGGATTTATCAACAAATCGAGAGCATCGTTAATGCTGCTGCAAACAACATCGGCATGCAATAAAGCTTTCGCCGATGCGCCTTCCGATTGAACAATAACAATACCTATAGCCGCACTTTTTAGCATCAGGTTATCGTTGAAGCCATTTCCAATTGCAACCACATTCGCTGCACCGAGCAAGGATACAAATTCATCTTTAATAACTTGCTGGTCGATATCACCAATAACGGTGCATTCGCAATCAATTCCAGTTAAGTTTTGCTGTACTTCGCCAAATGTGTTTGCCGTTATCACATGAATACTCATTTTGCTCGCTAAAATATTGAGTCGTTCTTTTACACCAGGAATAATCTTTCCATCAACAGCGAGTGTGCCATTGTAATCGAGCACAAGATGTTCTACCTGAATGGGCTCTCTCCCAGAAATATTAAGTTTCAGCATAATATTGTTTTGTGTTTTAAGGCTGTTTCTGCAAACAACAGTGGTTCAAACGAAATTCGATACTTTTGTGCATAAGGCATATTTTTTTGGTCAGTTACATTGCTTTAGTAAGAATGCTTCCTGAATAAGTTGCCAAAATCCCCAAAAAAAGACTTAGCGACGAATAAAGAGCAAATTGAATTAAATTGCCATCTTTGAGCATGGCAACGTTTTCGGTAGCAAAAGCAGAAAAGGTTGTGAATCCGCCGCAAAATCCGACGGTAAGAAACATTCTCCATTCGGCATTTACCAAACCGCCCTTCTCGGCCAAACCATAAAACAAACCGATTAAAAAACTTCCAACGATATTCACAACAAAAGTCCCATAAGGGAAAGAAGAAATAAAGGTGTTTTGAATATAGCGCGACAATAAAAATCGGGATACGCCACCCAAAAAACTTCCTGCTCCAATAAAAAAAATCAATTTAAGCATAATCTCCACCACTCTTTAAGGTTGTTCAATAAAGTTTAGGTAGGAGTCATCAGCTATTTAGCGTTTATCGGCGAACTCCATCGCCATCACAACGGGGCAAAAATACAAATGATTTTCAATACGAGCAAATCGGCATAAAAATTAAAAAAATAAGTGTTAATTTCACTGATGCACAAGGCAGCAAGAGAGAATCAACACTTATAAGCATCTGAAAAGACACTGCATATAAGAGGTCTCTTCCGGATTCGAACCGGAGTAAGCGGTTTTGCAGACCGGCGCCTAGCCACTCGGCCAAGAGACCCTTTTGCGAACTGCAAAGGTAATAATAAATTTGTAATTAGAATCACTATTGTCTGATGAAATTTCAAATTGCATTTCGCGTCCGCAGATAGAATATTGAATTTCAATGAGAAGCTCTCAATTAGCGCAGATGGAAGCAGCTCCAATCAGCGATTGAATCTGATTCAGATAATCCAACAATTTACTTGGTTTGCGAAGCAAAGCATGGAAATTGTCTGCGTGAATTGTTGCCCATGCTGGTGCAATTCAAAATCCGCGCAATCTGTGAACCGAGCCGCCTCTGGCGGTGAGCACATGAATACAATAAAAATCATTTAATCTGTGGATAAATCTGTGGATGATAGCTTTCGAAGAAGCTCTGTCGAAAACCAAGCCCCATATATGTGCTTATGTCCACATCAATCGCTATCATTAATAATAAAAGCGAATAGCATTTTTTTATCGGACATTAGTGAATTGGAATAAAAAAGAGCATTTCCGAATATCAAATTCGCCAACTACTTAGTTTAGCATCGCTATTGCGCAATTGCCCCCAAATAGTCGTACGATTGCATTGTATGATTATTATTTCAGCACTTTCTATTAAAAAAAAACAACAAACGAACAAAAAATGACTATATTTGAACCTCAAAACCGAAAGCTCTGGAAAACACAAGCACATACAACGCAAACGCTCTCAACAGCACAAAATTCGAATTGCTATTCCGCAAAGAATTCAAGGGACTTGTGCATTTTTCGATGAAGTATGTGAAAGATTTCGAGACAGCACGCGGTATTGTTCAAGATGCTTTTATTATGTTGTGGGAAAAGCGCGAAAGCATAGATACAGCGCGCAACCCAAAGTCGTATCTTACCACGGCCATCTATACTCGTTCGCTCAATTATTTGCGCGACAATAAAAAGTTTGACAAAAATGTGGTAGAGTTCGAAGAGATAATCGACAACAACTCACACAGTGCCGATTCGGCTTTGCTGGGCAAAGAGCTCAAAGCAAAAATCGATTCTGCTATTGCCGAATTGCCCGAAAAATGCCGCGAGGTGTTTCTGCTTAGCCGAACCGAAAACCTAAAATACCAACAAATTGCCGACACTCTTCAAATATCAATAAAAACGGTCGAAGCACAAATGAGTAAAGCTTTAGCTCATTTGCGCTTGCGACTGGGTCCATACCTGCCTCTGTTGTTGCTAATGCAATGGGGCTTTAGCGAAATATTTCACTTTTTCAATAACTAACATTAGGGTAAACTTGTCTTGATGTGTAATACCTCCGAAACCTAAACTACAATGAACGCTGAAAACACATATTACGAATTGCTCATGAGCCGCTACTTCTCGGGAGAAGCCAGCGGCGATGAGATTTCGGAGCTTTCAGCATGGCTCGACGAAAATCTGGAGCACAAGGAGCAATTTACCGAACAGAAAAAAATATTCGACGCTGTTAACGAAGAGATGATTGAACAACAGGTCGATCTCGATGCGGAATGGGAAGTAATTCGGGGCAAAATTTCGAGCAGCGAAGAAAAGGGCAGAAAAGTTTCGTTTGCGCCAAAGGAAACCAAACAAAACCGAAATATTATTTGGCGTGTGGCTGCTGCGGTTACTGTTTTGCTTGCTATTGGTGTTTTGCTGAGGTTTGTTGTTTTTCGTCCCGATTCCGACATAAAAGTGGTGGCGAGCAACGATGTAATGGAAACTCGCTTGCCCGATGGAAGCCAAATTTCGCTCAATCAGGGGTCGAGTATCACCTATCCAAAAGAATTTGCCGGAAACAAGCGCGAAGTTGAGCTTGAAGGTGAAGCACATTTTCAGGTAACTCACGATGCTTCAAAGCCATTTATTGTTTCGGCGGGCGATTTACGAGTCGAAGTATTGGGAACTTCGTTCTACATCAACACCCATGCGCCGGGTGGAAAAGTTCAAGTGATTCTGATTGAAGGAAGCGTGGCGGCGTATTACAAAGATTCACCAGAAGAAAAAACCATCATGAAACCAGGCGAGCAGGTCGAATTTTCGCCTCAAACCAAAGAAATAGCCTCTACCAATCAGCACGAGCAATATTTTATGGTGTGGAAAACCCGCAGTATGAAGTTCGAAAACGAACGCCTCGACAGAGTCATCTATACCGTTTCGCGTGCTTACAACAAAAAAATAACGCTCACCAATCCTGCTGCAGGCAATTGTCGGCTCACCGTTGCTTTCGAAGGGCAAACGCTTGAATCGGTTCTCAAAGTGCTCGAATCGACTCTCGACTTGAAGGTGACCCAGCGCGGCGATGAGTTTCTGGTGGATGGTAAGGCTTGTGAATAATTCACTATTTTTGCTAATGCTTTTTCCAAAATCAATCATCCGCTTTCTGCTGCTCGCTGTCGTTTTGGCGGCAATTCCACGATTGGTTTCGGGGCAAGATTTGAGTAAAAAGATTTCGCTGAATCTTACAGATGCAACACTCAAACAGGCTCTCGACGAAATAAGCAAGGGCTCTGGTATATTATTTTCTTACAATCCACAGCAAATTCCGCTGAACGACAAAGTATCAATAAATTGTCGCAACAAACCGGTTCGGAATGTGCTCGACGATCTCTTTAAGCCATTCGGAATTACTTATTCGATTGTTGAAAAGCAAATTGTTTTGAAGGGAGGGAAAAAGAAATCGACCGATCCTGTTGTAAAAGAAGAGTTGAAATATACCATCAGCGGCCATGTGACCGACAGTTTGAACGGGGAGGTACTCATTGGAACGGCTGTTTATATTAATGGCACAACAACTGGGGTGATTGCGAATACGTATGGGTTTTATTCATTGTCGCTTCCACCAGGGAAATACGAATTGGTGTTTTCGTTTATGGGTTTCAATAAAAAAATTGTACCGGTCGATTTGAACAAAGATTTACAACTCTCGGTTCCACTAAGTATGTCGGAGCTTCAAATGGCTGCAATTGTTGTTTCGGACAACGACCAAGACGATTGGCGCGACAATTTGCGAGCAGGAATGATAAAACTCGACCCAGTAGTGTTGCAGCAAATGCCTGGTTTTGCTGGCGAGGCCGATCCCATAAAAAGCCTACAGTCGGTTCCAGGCATTGTTAGCCAAGGCGATGGTTCTTCGTATTTTTTTGTGCGTGGTGGCAAAAACGATCAGAATCTGACTCTTATTGACGAAGCTCCAGTTTACAATGCGGCTCACTTGTTTGGATTTTTCACGAGCATGGTTCCCGACGCCGTAAAAAACATTGATATTTATAAAGGCGATGCTCCGGCACAATATGGTGGGCGGCTTTCGTCGGTGATTGATATACAAATGAAAGACGGCAACATGCAACGTTTTGGCATGAACGGAAGCACCAACATTTTTGCCAACAGTTTGGTATTCGAAGCTCCATTCAAAAAAGATGTTTCTTCGTTTTATATAGCACTCCGCACATCGAATCTGGGCTGGATTAATCGTCGAACAGCCAACAACAGCAGTTTGGTTCTTAGCTTTTCCGATTTCAATTCGAAGTTGAACATCAAAATCAATCGCAACAATAGGCTATTTCTAACAGTTTATGGTGGAATGGATCGGTATTTTATTAAAAATCCGTCAATTTTGCGCACTTATGGAATAAACTGGAGCAACAATTTGGGAACATTGCGTTGGAATCACATTTTCAACAACAAGCTTTTTTGCAACACCACCATTTATTACAGTCGCTACAACTATTATGTGCAAATTTGGAAAGAATTGAGCAATTATTGGGATTCGCACATATATCAGGGTTCGCTGAAAACCGATTTTAGTTTTTTCGCCAAACCCTCCATTACCTATCGTTGGGGGCTCGACCTGAGTGGCTACGAAAGCAATCCGGGCAATATTCGGCTTAGCGACAATAATACACAAGCAATGATTCCAGAAGTTTCGTCGTACACCAGCGGAAGCAGCACTTTGTATTTCTCTGTTGAACAAAAGATTGGAAAGAAATGGTTTCTCAACTATGGTGTGCGGCAGCCAATTTGGCGCAACAATGGTCCAACAACGGTTTTCTATTTCGATTCGTTGTATCAGGTAATCGATACCGTGGAATTTGCAAAAAACGAAAAGATTATTTCATTTGCTAAAATAGAACCCCGATTGGTTGTTGCCTTTTCGCCTCGTATGGGAAAGCAATTCAAGTTTTCGTACAACCGCAATTTCCAGTTTTTGCAAATTTTGAGTACCAGCATCAGTCCGTTCAATGGCATCGAATCGTGGGTTCCGTCGGGGTCAAATATTGCCCCCCAGCGCTCCGACCAGATTTCGCTTGGATATTTCGATAGGACAATTAAAGACGGCTATGTTTTTTCGGCCGAAGTCTATTACAAAATAATGACGCACCAGACCGATTATATCGACCATGCCAATCTGCTGCAGAATCCGCTGCTCGAAGGCGAGGTTCGCGAAGGAATATCAAATGCCTATGGTCTGGAACTGATGGTCCGAAAAAGCATGAGTTCGCTTACTGGTTGGGTTGGTTATACTTGGTCGAAAGTAATTATCAATACTCCTCTGCTCAACGAAGGAAGAAACTACGAAGCTCAGTGGGATCGACCACATAATCTTTCGCTGCATCTTGCGTGGACCAACAATAAGCGCTGGAAAATAGACGCAAGTTGGATTTACATCACTGGCCAACCAGTAACCACTCCTGTAGGATTTTACTACTACAATAACTATTCGGTGCCAGTATATGACGAAATTCACAACGACAGGCTTCCCGATTATCACCGTCTCGATGTGTCGGCAACATTAACATTATCGAAGCCGTCTCGAAAATGTCAGCATTTTCTCGAGCTTAGCATTTACAATCTCTACAGTCGACACAATCCTATTTCGCTCACATTCAACAAAATTGTTGATGACAACGGGAATTTGGTTTTGCCTTCCGATTTTAGCAATCCTCCAACCATTTCTCCTGTCACAACTGCTGTTGCTGGTTTTATTCCTTCACTCACTTATCGGTTTAGGTTATGAAATGGATGCACTTTTTATATAACAAATTCAACACATCAACAGAAATACAGCCCTGTCATTCTGAGTGTTTTGTGGCATCCCAACAAAATCGATGTCCGCAAAATGTATCGAAGAATATACAGAGCGAGAAAGTTTTGCAACAAAATAAAAAAGTCAGCCGCACTTCGATACAAAAAATTCAACGCGCTGTTCACTCAATTCTAACGTTGAATTTTTCACTCAGCATGACTGCCTTTTTTGTTATTATATCAAAGCTGCAAAACCTGTTTTGTTTGAATTATCATGAAAGGGATAGGGAAAATCGCAGCGTATTTCACTCTCGTTTTGCTGGATTATTGGCAGTCTCTTTCATGCTTCTTTTCACCTCCTGCGAAAAAGAAACCGACTTGATCCTCAACGATGGCAAGCTCCCCGAAATTGTTGTTCAAGGAATGCTAACAAACGAAATCAAATCGCACGAAGTGGTGCTAAGTTTGCCTGTAAGCGCGCTCAACGAATCGCCACAAATGATTTCGGGAGCAACAGTAACACTTGTGGGAGCCGATTCCACCTATATTTTCAAAGAAGACACCTCCAATCGCGGACATTACTTTTCGAGCAATTGGGTTTATGGTGTTGCAGGCCTCTCATATACTCTCAACATCGAATACAATGGAAAGACGTGGTCGGGAACCGATGTTTTGCAAACGGCTCATTTGTTTACGCCACTCACTATTGCACTAACCAACACCGCCGATAGTATTTATAAAATATCGTATGTTGCTTCGGGCTTCGACCCAACGCGTTTTGCGATGTACGAAATTTCTCTCGATTGGCGCCATATTGATGGCTACGACACAACAAACTCGATTGCCACCTTGTATTTCTACACATTGGGGTCGTTAGATATGGGCGAAATTGTTAACAACGACTTAGAAAATGTCTATTTCCCAAAAGGAACAATCATCAAAGAGCGGTGCTACAGTTTGTCGCCTAAATATGCTGCTTGGCTTCGCGAAATCCTCATTGAAACACAGTGGAACAACGGAATTGTTGTGGTTCAATCGGGCAATGCATTAAGCAATTTTGGCCCCAATGCGGCTGGTTTCTTCGGTACCTGTGGTTTTTCAGAATGGAATGGGGTGGCTGAGTAAGGAATGTTTTTTCTTAAAGAAGAAATAACTTTAATCATTTTTTATTTCACCTTGATTTTCCTACCTTTGTTTCTATATAACGTAATTGAATATGAGAAATTTATTTTTCTTTCTTTTTGTGTTCGCCATGGGGGTGGCATCGGCACAATCGCTTCGCCCCAACGACGCCTACAAAGCCGAAGACGACGGCTATTTCAGCAATCTGATTCCAACCGAGTTTGGAATGATTGCATCATCGAACAACTTCAACGAGATATTTTTGATTGCAAATGGTGAGTTGAAAACACTGGTGGCTGCACCTGGCTGCGGACGATATATGCAGTTAAGTAGCAATGGAAAAGCCATTGGTTTTAAATATATTTCTGAAAAAGGACTACAAAGCCCTGCTCTGCTCGATATTGCAACTGGAACCATTTCTTTCATTGCAGAACCAGCGATACTATGTGGGCAACCCGCATTTTCAGCTGGAGGCGATATGGTGGTTTCGGACACTTCAGGATTTGCTATTTATCGCAAAAATGGAATAATTGAGCATTTCACAACACATCTGTATGCAAATTACACAGCCATTTCGCCTGATGGAAATTTTGTTGTTTATAACGACAACAACGACCAATTGCTTTTGGTGAACACCGATACAAAAGAAACCGTTGCAATGAGTTCAGAAGGCTGTGCGCTGCCAAAATTTTCGCACGACGGGAACTTTGTTGCTTTCGTGTCGTCGATGGAACGCATTATGATTTTCAGTGTCGAAAGCAACAGCATTGTGGCGGTGTTTACGGGTCGCGCACCCCAATGGCATCCAACACAAAACGTGCTTGCCTATTCCGCAATTAAAGAGGAAAATTATTATATCACCTCAAGCGAAATTATGCAATTTGATGCAAAGTCCAACACACATAGCAAAATCACAGGGGGTTCAGGCGAACATATTTCAGGACCCGCTTTCGATTCCAATGGCAACTTGTTCTGGCATTCCATCAACTCGGAAGAAATATTTTCAAACTCCCAGGGTCAAAATCGCTTGGTGTATGACCATCAGGGAAGTCTTCCTCGAAAGTATTTTAATCTTCCAAAAGGCACTCTCACCACCACCACGGTTCCAGGCACTGTACCTTATGTACATCAAGTTTATGATACACCATCGTGGCATGAAGGCTGGGGAAGTTGTGCACCAACAACATCCATCATGGCAATAGCATATTACAACAGGCTTCCTGAATGGCCAGACAGTGTTGACCATGGATATAGCTGGGATCCGCATGTAAGCAATTATGGTTCCTACGTTGCAGATCTTTATCGCTTCAACGAATGGTATTTCAGCGAAACAGAAAGTGCTTACGGAACGACTGCTTATGGTGGATTTGGTTACATGTGGACTGGCACACATTCGCCAAACTCACACATGAGCGATTACCTCGAATTGCATTATATGGCTTCGAATCAATACTGGACCACCAGCTGCACCTGGGCTAAAACCGTTGCCGAAATCGATAGTGGATATGTTCACCCAATATGCAACTATCTCACAGCATCGGGGCACCTAACGCTTTGTTATGGCTATTACAACGCCCAGCACTCGCTTCTGTTTAACGACCCGTATGGAGATCGAAACGATGCCACCTATTGCGACTACGATGGAATAGGCGTAACGTACGACTGGCCTGGCTACAACAATGGATATTCCGATCTGGGTGGCGGCAATGGATATGTGGCTTGGACAGTTGCAGCCCGAACCACCGAACCAGTGTATAGCGATACCATCATCGATAATAATTATTATGGTCATGGGTTCTATATGAACAATAGCACTCTGGGCAGCAACATGCGCTATTACCGCGATTTCAACACAGGCTACAACGGTCATACTTGGTTTACGCTCGGAATGGCGACAACCCCAGATATCTGCTATACCACTTGGGAACCGAATATTCCAGACACAGCTTTGTATCGTGTTAGTGTTTTTGTTCCTTCGAAAGGAAGTAGTACCACCAACGCCATGTATCACATCTCGCGTGTTGGAACCGACACCATAGTCGCCGTGAATCAAAACACCCATAAAAATTCATGGGTCGAACTGGGCGTTTTTAGCATGGCACCCGGAGCAGCTATGGTTTATCTGGGCGATTCAACTGGTGTTGATAACGATTCCATTGCATTCGACGCGGTAAAATTCTCGAAAATTCCAATGCCCGTGGCTTCGTTTACGGCAAACCAAACTCAAATTTGTCCGGGCGACACCGTGGTATTCACCTCTGCAAGCCAGAACGCAAGCACGCTACAATGGTTTCCCAATGGCGGAAGCATCATCAGTCAGGTTGGAAATCAATGCACAGCTATTTTCGCCGCCAGCGGACAATACGATGTGACCTTGGTGGCACAAAATGGCTATGGAACCGACACAATTGAGCAATTTCAATACATCAACGTAGGATTTAATGCCACTTCGCTTTTCGATGTTTCGGACGATACGGTGTTTCTGAACGATCCAGTGGTTCTGTTTTTCAACAACTCGCAAAATGCCGTTTCGTACCAGTGGGATTTTGGCGATGGAATCCAAAGCAGCGATGCAAATCCATACCATTTGTATTCTGCAACAGGAAATTACGAAGTGGCTTTAATGGCAAATGCAGCAGAGTGCAAAAGCGATACTTCGTTTCAAACTATTGTGGTGATGCCAATTTCGGACATCGACGAGAACAATATGTCAACCATGTATCTTTACCCCAACCCAGCCAGAGAATTCATTTCAACCAGCTTCTCGTTCGATGGCGAAACAAAATATATTATCACCGAAACCAGCGGACGAATGGTTCTGCAGGGTATTCTGCTGCCTGGCGAAAACACCGTCTCATTGAAAAATCTTTCGCAAGGAGCATACATCATCACCTTCGAGAACGGCGATAATCTGATGCGGGAAATGTTTGTGAAAAAATAAAATTGGGTTTTGATGCTACAAAAAGCAGTTTTCCATGCGCTATCGACCGTAAAACCTGGAAAATTGCAAGTAAGTTCCATTTGAATTTTTCGGCAAAGAAAATGGGCTCAACGATTTTGTGCGCCGCAGGCCTAAGCAGGAAAACTGTTCGAGCCGAATATAAATGCCTAAATTTGTCCTTCGGTGAGTTTTTTCCTACTATAGATTTTAATTGTCCATTTTCTCCGAAAAATTCAACGGGCGACGAGTTTTCTTTTGTTACTTTTCT
>DYON01000358.1 GCA_020720525.1 Acetofilamentum sp. | reverse complement strand
TTCGCCCCGATACAGCAGAGTTTCTTCGCTACATTTCCATTGGCGGTACCGACAAACACACGCTTTGGGAGGTGGAATGCGATGAGCTTATTTGTAAAACACCACACACGCGCATCGAAGATCTCGACTTTCGTAAAGCAACGGGGTCGAACATTGTTGGCGTAAAAACTGGCGATGGCGTTTTTGAGATAAATCCAGGTCCAGAAACAGCTCTTATTGCTGGAATGAAACTCTTTATTTTGGGTACCGAAGAGCAAGTGAAGCAATTCAAAAAACTTTTTTTGTCATCCAATAACAATATCAAATGAATCAGAAAAAAGAAGCCTGGGGAACACGAGTTGGATTGATTCTGGCTATGGCAGGCAATGCCGTAGGTTTTGGAAACTTTTTGCGGTTTCCGGTTCAAGCAATTCAAAACGGCGGCGGAGCCTTTATCATTCCTTATTTGGTGAGTTTTGTAATGCTGGGGCTTCCCTTGCTGTTCATTGAATGGTCCATTGGTCGCTATGGCGGCACTTTTGGCTATCACAGCACACCGTTCATGATGCAAAGCATGGACAGAAGGCGTTTGTGGAAGTATGTTGGCGTTTTTGGACTTTTTAGCAATATTGGCATTGCCGCCTATTATTGCTACATGGAATCGTGGACACTGGCCTATATTTTCCACAGTGTGATTGGTACGTTCACAGGAATGGATCAGCAACAAGTGGTGCAGGTTTTTTCCGATTATGTTTCGCTCGATAAAGCAACGCTCATTCCTTTTGAACCAATTGTGTTCTTTTTGCTTTGCCTCATTCTCAATATTTATATTCTTAGCAGGGGATTGAGCGGAGGAGTCGAAAAAGTTGCAAAAATCGGTATGCCCATGCTCATTGGATTTGGATTAATTCTGGCTATTCGAGCCATTACACTTCAGTCGGGACACGATGGCGCAATCAATGGTGGGTCGGTGGGGCTCAACTTCCTGTGGACGCCTCAATTCGATTCTGTTTACAACCCAAAAGTGTGGTTTGCTGCGGCGAGTCAAGTTTTCTTTACGCTTTCGCTTGGAATGGGCTCAATACATGCCTACTCTTCGTATTTGCGAAAAAAAGACGATATTGCGCTGAATGCGATGTCGGCTGGCTGGATGAACGAATTTGTTGAAGTTGTTTTGGGTGGAGCCATTATTATTCCTATTGCCGTTGGTTATTTGGGGATTGAAAAGGTTACCGAACTTGCTGGTTTGGGAGGGCTGGGACTTGGTTTTAAAACGCTTCCATTCCTTTTCAATCAGTGGGGATCAGCATTGGCTACGGTTGCAGGTGTGATGTGGTTTGGGCTGCTTTTCTTTGCTGGAATCACGTCGTCGCTGGCCATGGGTGTGCCTGTTCAGGGTTTTTTGCAAGATGAGTTTAAGTGGGGACGAAACAAATCGGCTATTGCCTTTGGTGTTATCATTCTTTTGTTGGGATTGCCCACAGTTTTGTTTTTCAATCAAGGTGTTTTCGACGAATACGACTACTGGACTGGTTCTTTTGCCTTGTTTGTATTTGCAGCAGCCGAGGCAATTCTATTTGCTTGGTTTTTTGGAATCAAAAAAGGCTGGCGCGAAATTAATGCCGGTGCCGATATCAAAGTGAGCAATTTTTTCAAAATCATGATTGCTTATGTTACCCCAGTGCTGCTGATTATTGTGTTTCTTGGTGCGGTTTTCACTCCTACCCACAACGATTGGGTCGGAGCTTTCAATAGTCTGATGGCTGGCAATGGCTGGTTGTTTGATCATGGAAGCTTGGTTGGAAAAATGCTTAATACCGAACTGAAAGAGCAAA
Source organism: Acetofilamentum sp. (assembly GCA_020720525.1). Classification (GTDB taxonomy): domain Bacteria; phylum Bacteroidota; class Bacteroidia; order Bacteroidales; family DTU049; genus GWF2-43-63. The sequence goes on along the minus strand of DYON01000358.1, from coordinate 653 downwards.
TTGCCGCCGCAACCGATCCAGTGGTGATTGCCGACCTCAAATATAAAATGCTACTGGCAAACCTTACAAAACTGCTTTTGTTGGGACTGTTTGTCTCAATCTCGCTGGTTGTTCGAAAGGCTTTTTATAAACGCAAAAAAGAAGGGAGGTGGGAATCATGAACACATTACCACTGATTATGATGATAAGTACCATTACGATTATCACGGTCATTACCGGATATTTTTTCTACAAAGTGCTCACCACAAAGCCAAAGGCGGAGCCCGATTCGTTCAGCGAAAACGACGATGAACCTCGTTGAATAAATTGGCTCATGAAATGACAGGGGAAGAAAATCTATCGTTGCGCACTGTTTATCGGGTTACTACTGCCGATACCTACATGTATTCGCGGTTGCGCCCATCGGCATTGCCGGGGTTTTTTAAAAGCATTGTTTGTCGCGGATTTAGCGTAAATTACATCAAAGAAACGCTATTCAGCATGTGGCTTCGTATGGAGAATTGGAAGACCTGCAGCGGCTTCGTGAAATTTTTCCTAAAGATGTTATTCTAAAATATCTGGAAATGTTCAACGAAAACCCAAAAAGAATTTATTTTTTTCACTATCAACCGACAAAATTGAAAAATCGTCAATTTTGGTTTGTATGTAATTGA
>DYON01000357.1 GCA_020720525.1 Acetofilamentum sp. | reverse complement strand
TGCTGCTAATATTTTGTGTCGCCAATCGAATGCGGTTATGAGGCTGATATTGTAGGTTTGGCACATCTGCTTGAGGGGCTTGTGTCCATTGGTGAGCATATCTTGCATATACAAATCGAACTTTTGCCTCAGATGAATCCAGTAAAAGCTTGTTCCAGTACGGGCGGAGTACGATTTTTTGCAACTCGTGCAACGGTAATGATTGATTCCATTGCGAAAGCCGACCGAATGCACGTGGGTTTGGTTGCAATATGGGCATGAAGGTCGGTTGGAAAAGGCTAATGCTTTTTCTTTTTTACGCAAGGCTTGGTGCTCGGTCTGGAGACGGTCGAGGTGGGCTTTGCGTTGAGACGAGGAGAGAGAGCTGAATGGAATCATGATGCAAAGATAATATATTACTTGTAATATAGGCTAATCTTTATAATTACGAGTAATTATAAAGATATTTTGATGGTCAATCCCCCACCCAAATCCACCAACATTGCTTAATCTAAATCTTCACCCACATTCATCTCAACCAACCTTCCCCATCACTCTAAATTTTCCATTATTATCAATTGGCGTTTTATACTGATTAATTTGTATTTTTGACGAAAAAATGAAGTATTTTGCTCTCCTTTTAGTCTTGACCATGGTTTCTTGCAAAAATCAGAAAGAAATGAAAAACGAAAACATCCAAATTGGAACCATCCTTTACGATTATCACGATTCTTCGGTGCCACCTCAATACCACAGAAGTTATTCGTTGTTGGTAACACCCGACTCAATTGTGGTGAAAGTGGATAGCTACGGCGAAATTCTTACCGATACCGCGGTGGCTATTACCAAAGAGCAGTTTGCTGAAATTGCCGACACCTATACAACGCTTGGAATGAAGCAAATCAACAATCGCGAGCCCGATGGTTGTGTGGGCGGAACTGGCGCTTCGGTGAAAGTATGGGATGTTAACGATTCTGTACTTATCGATGGAAATATATACTTCTGTGGTGGTGAAGAATATGGTACTTTGAAAGGCGATGTGGAATTGCTTTCCGAAAAAATTAAATCGTTTATTCCCGATTTTGAAAAGCTTTTGAAAAGAGATTGATGTCTATGCTTTTTTTGCTGATTATTCCGGTGCAATCGGCGCCACCTAAAAGGGGACGGATTTGTGAAACTATACAGCTAACAAATCAGAAAGTTAGCAAATAATAGTTCGCATTTAGAGAATAATCAATTATATGTAATTATCGAAAAGCACAAAAACTCTCTGCGACTCTCTGCTCGGCTGTTTTCTCCGAGAACTCTGCGGTTGGTAAAAAGTATAGATTTGCCTATACAAAATCAGAAAGCAACTAAAGGTAGAGAAAGTCGGTTTTCATTTTGATGTAGCGGTTCAATGCCGAATACGACGATAGCCACGAAATGAGCATTCCCGAAAGAACAACACCTCCAAAAAGCAAATAAATCTGTCTATTGTCCTGAATTTCTTTAAGGTCGGGTATTTGTTGGTATAGAATTGTTAAAACTCCTTCGAGCATAATAAGTGCAATGAGGCTGCTCACAAGACCCATCCACAGCGATTGCATCAGGAATGGACGCCTGATAAAGCTTCGGGTGGCACCAACCAGCAACATGCTTCGAATAATAAAGCGTTTGGAATAAATGGCTAACCTAATGGTATTGCTGATGAGACTATACGAAATCAGAAAAACAATAATTGCAAAACCAAGCAAGTACAGCATGATGTTTTGAGTGTTTGCATTGATGTCTTGAACCTGATCTTTGTCGTAATAAACGTTTCCGACAATTGATTCTTTCAAAACATCCGATACCAATGCTTCGATGTTGGCCGAATCGCCAAATTCGCTTTTTACAGTGATATCGAGCGATGGGGGAATAGGGATGTAGCCGAGGTCGGTCACAAAATCTTCGCCAGTTTCGTCGAACAATCTTTTGGCGGCTTCGTCGCTCGAAACCATTTCGCAGCTTTTTATTTTTTCGTTCAGCTGCATTTTTTTCTGGAGCGACAGCATATCGGCTTCCGGCAGGCTGTCTTTGAACATCACCGTAATCAGAATGTTCTCTTTCGCAATTTTAACTACCCCTTTCGATTGCAGCAATATCAATCCCGATAAGCCAAGTATGAGTAATACCAGCGAGATGCTTATCATCATGGTGATGTATGAGCCGCCGAGACGAATAGCCGATTTGTTTTTCTTTCCCATGAGGCAAAAGTAGTGAAATTCCGTAAAAAATGAATATCAAAGTTTTGATTCTTGAAGAATCTTTAATCGAGAAACAAGGCCGCATTACTGGCGAGCATTCTGTTTTTAAATTCTTTTGTTTTTATTGTAATATTAGGGGCGCTGCGGTAATAAATAATGAGTGAATTGTTATTTCTTGTTTTTTTTAATAGCAAATAAATCACATCCACTCAGGCAACATTTTTTGCTTGAACAGCATTGAGTCGATGCCCAAATTCGGTATGT